>CANQVB010000032.1 GCA_947627225.1 uncultured Bacilli bacterium | reverse complement strand
CCTGCCCGCTATTATAGTGGGGAGGATTGTGTAAAAAACAATTGGTTGTATGACAACAGTTATTATCAATGGACCATAACCCCAGATTCGACCGATGACAATTATGTGATTGGTATTAGTGGTTCTGGTACTTACTACAAACCGGTGAAAGATACGAATTACGTCGTCCGGCCAGTCGTATATCTAAAATCTAGTGTTAAACTTGTTCAGGGAACAGGAACATACGATGATCCCTTTGTTTTTTCACTCTAATTCCTTTAAAGATAAGCCTTGTCAGGATTGAACAAAAAAACAGAGCAAAGTAAATGCTCCGTTTTTTCTCGTTATTTAGTTAATTTTTCTAATTTTTCGGCAATTGTCTTCAAGTTTTGCTCATACCCTAAATCTTTTGGATGATAATACTTTTTATCTTTTAGCTTATTTGGTAAATACTGCTGTTTTACAAAAGCTCCTTTAAAGTTATGGGGATATTTATACTCTGGATTTCCATTTCGAATATGTTTAGGAATAGAACCTACATCTCCTTTTTCAATATCAGCGATTGCATCATCAATTGCACAAACACCACTATTGGATTTTGGCGAAAGTGCCATTTCAATCACCATAGTTCCAAGTGGTATTCTTGCTTCAGGAAGACCTACGAGTCTTGCGGCATCAATTGCTGCCATCACTTTTGGTCCAATTCCAGGATTTGCAAGTCCTATATCTTCATAGGCAATTACAGTCATTCTTCTAAAAATACTTTCAAGGTCCCCTCCTGCAAGAAGTCTTGCAAGATAATGAAGAGAAGCATCTACATCACTACCACGAATGGATTTTTGAAAAGCAGAAAGGGCATCATAATAGCCATCTCCATCTTTATCGTGAAAGAAAACAGGCCTATGGTTGACTTCTAAGACAAGTTCTTTGGTAATTTCATTGTTGTTGCTGGCAATGGAACAAACTTCCAGTAAATTATAAGCAAAGCGCAAATCATTTCCACTGATCTTGACAAGGGTATCTATGGCATCATCTTTTACAGTGATATTATCTAAATAAGGGGATGCAATGGCTTTTTGGACCCCTTCTTTGATTTCTTCTTGGGAAAGATCTTTGAGTTCAAAGAGTTGACAACGACTACGAATCGCTGGGTTAATGGCATGATATGGATTTGCGGTTGTCATACCAATCAACGTAATGAGACCACTCTCAAGACAAGGTAAAAGCAAGTCCTGTTTATCTTTATTAAGACGATGAATCTCATCCATAATGAGAACCATTCCATCGTACATTTTGGCTTCTTCTACGACAATATCGAAGTCTTTTTTGTTGTTACTCGTGGCATTTAAAAAGCGATAGCGAACCTCTAAATCATGAACCAGTGCTTTGGCAATAGATGTTTTCCCAATGCCTGGTTTTCCAAATAAAATCATCGAAAACAGTTTCTTTTTTTGGACTGCATTTCGTAATACTTTTCCTTCTCCCAAAAGATGTTTTTGTCCTAAGATTTCATCGATAGAATTTGGTGCTAGAAGTTGTGCGAAAGGTTTTTCCATAATCATCACCACTTCTATTATAACAAAGAAAAAAGAAAAAATTTAAAATTTTACATCAATACGTGCGATAGCAGCATAAAGAAGACCCCAATTACAAAGAAAAGAATGGTTCGTATCCGGTCGTGGTAGGACCAGGATTCCGGTAAAAGTTCATAAAAAGAAATATGAATCATAATGCCAGCAATCATGGCAAAGAGAAATCCCATTCGAAAAGGTGTGACAAAAGGACTTAAGACTAAAAATGCAAGTAGTGCACCTAGTGGTTCAGAAAGTCCTGATAAGAGGGTATAAGAAAAGGCTTTTTTCTTACTGTTTGTACTATAATAAATAGGAATGGCAATACTAATTCCTTCTGGAATATTATGAAGTGCAATCGCAAGGGTCAATAAAAGTCCTAACTTTGCATTTTCACTGGCAGATAGAAATGTGGCAATTCCTTCAGGTAGATTATGGGCAATAATGGCAAGCATGGAGATAATTCCAACACGATAAAGTTTACTGGTATGGGTAGAATTGGAAGAAGAATTTGGAAACAGCTTATCAATAAAAATAGAAAGTAAAACCCCAACCGAAAAGAAGATGAGTAAAATCAAAACACTCGGGAAAGGTTGATAAGACTCGATAATCCTACTATAAGACTCTGGAATCAAGTCTGTTAAAGAAACACACGTCATAACACCTCCTGCAAAAGCAAGGGATGCTGTAATCATTTTTTCTTTGTTTTTGGTTTTCCCAAAGATAGGAATTGCACCTAGAAGGGTCGAAAGCCCTGCAAGAAGAGAAAGTAGAAAGGCATAAAAAACTTTGCTCATGAATGTCACCTATTGTTTTTTATTCCAACCATTTAGTATTTATGTTTCTTTTTCAAGGAAAATAGGAAGGAGGAAGTGTAAAATTTTCTTGCGAAAGATGCCAAAATCTTTTATACTAGGTAAGAACTAGGAGGGATAGGATGAACTACGAAGAAAAGTTTGAGGCCATTTTAGAAGAGGTGAAAAAAGGGAAGGAAAAGCCAACTCTTTTACTACATTGTTGTTGTGCACCGTGTAGTAGTGCTTGTATTGAACGCTTACTTCCTTTTTTTAAAATCACTTTATTCTTCTATAATCCAAATATCCAAGAAGATAGAGAATATCACTTAAGAAAAAACGAACTGCTTCGTTTTGCAAAGCAGTTTTCTATCAGCGTTTTAGAACAAGGACAGGATAAGGATGCATTTCTTAAGATAAGTAAAGGCTTAGAACAAGAAAAAGAACGGGGAAAACGCTGTTATCTTTGTTATCAACTTCGTCTTTTCAAAACAGCAAAACTTGCAAAAGAAAAAGGGTTTACTTATTTTGGAACGACCCTTTCAGTAAGTCCTTATAAAAATGTCACTTGGTTAAACGAAATCGGTAAAACTTTGGAAGAAGAAGTGGGTGTTTCCTATTTATATGCAGATTTTAAAAAGAAAAATGGCTACCAAAGAAGTATAGAACTTGCCAAAAAATATAAGCTTTATCGACAGGATTATTGTGGCTGTATTTATTCGAAGAAAGAAAGAGAAGAAAAGAAAAAAGCTGTAAGCTAAATTCGAATAAAATCTTTAACTTTCTTTGTTGACGCCTTCCAAACAAAAGGATGGAATCCATGCTTCTTCCGCCGTTCCCTCTTCTTGTATAAAAGCATTCTCTATGCCAAGACGAAGGGCATACTCTAAAACATCTTCATACGCTTTTTTGGATAACGTTTGGGATAAAACGGGATGTGTTTTGGTAGAATCAAGCGGCGTATACTGATTCATAATGCTAAGATAAATTTGATGATGATACGTATGATATAAATAAAATAGAATTTCTTTACTTTCCTTTTCATGAAAGGGAAGGACTAAGTGTCGTACAAGAACGCCTTTGATCATTCTTCCGTTTTCATCAAATTGGTTTGGTCCTGTTTGTTGTACCATTTCTTGAAGTGCTTCTTTAGTCCTTTCTACATAATCCTTACATAAAGAATATTCAAAAGCAGTTTCGTTACAAGCGTATTTAAAATCTGGAAGATAAATATCAATAAGGCCTTCTAATTCTTTTAAAATTTCTTTGTTTTCGTAACCACTGGTGTTATAGACGAAGGGAAGAGAAAACCCTTGCCTTTTGGCTTTTAAAATCGCTTCCTTAATCCATGGAAGATAAGGGGTAGGACTTACTAAGTTGATGTTTTCTGCGCCTTGTTGTTCGAGTTCAAAGAAAATTTCGACGAGACGGTCAACGGAGATTTCTTTTCCAAAATTTTGAAGAGAAATCTTTTCATTTTGGCAGTAAAGACAGCGAAGATTACAACAAGAAAAGAAAATAGCACCACTTCCCCCTTTCCCTTTAATAGGTGGTTCTTCATCAAAGTGAAGGGCAGCTCGTGCAATTTTAATCGAAGGAGGTGCTTTACAAAATCCCTGTGTTTTCATGCGATTGATTCCACAATTTCTAGGACATAACTTACAATTTTCTAAATCCATCCTGTTCACCTCATATTTACAATTAGAATACCATAGTTTATAATAAAAATAAAGAAGGAAGGATCAAAATGAAGTATTATTGTATCGGCATAAAGGGAAGTGGTATGAGTACACTTGCCCAAATGTTAAAGGATTTAGGGCATGATGTTTCAGGCTATGATGAAGAAAAAGAGGTGAAATTTACCCAAAAAGGATTAGAGGAGAGAAAGATTCCAATCTATTATGATCATAGTTTTCCATTAGAAGAAGATGTCATTGTAACGGCATCCAAAGCTTTTTTAGAAACGCACCCTGAAATGATACGCGTCCGAAAGAGCAAAGCAACCTTTAAAGCGTATCATACAATTGTAGGAGAAATTACGAAACAATTTACTACCTATGCTGTTTGTGGAACACATGGGAAAACAACGACGACTTCTTTATTAAAACACTTACTTAAGAAAAAAGGATGCAACTACTTTATTGGGGATGGGCAAGGAAAAATAGAGAAAAACAATTCTCTTTTGGTACTAGAAGCAGACGAATTCAATCGCCATTTCTTAGCGTATTCTCCAGAAGTCTCAATTGTAACTTGTATTGAACTAGAACATACAGAAATCTATTCCGATTTAGAGGATATGATTGCGACTTTTTCTACCTTTTTAAATCAAAATACAAAGCGCAAAGTAATAGCCTTTGGAGATGATGAAAACATCCGTAAGATTGCTTTCCAAAAACCTGTTATTTTCTATGGAGAAAACCAAGATAATACCTATCAAGTCAAAGAAATTGTCCTAAACGAAACAGGTTCCACCTTTTCTTTATATCAACAAGAAAACTGTCTTGGAACTTTTCATATTCCGCTTTATGGCAAACATATGGTGATGAATGCAACTGCGGCCATTCTTGCCTGCTTTGAAGAAGGACTTACCCCCCTTGAAATTCAACAAATGCTTCCATCTTTTCAAAATGCCAAACGAAGATTTCAAGAGACCATTATCAAGGGACATATTATTCTAGATGATTATGCGCACCATCCAACCGAAATAAAAGTGACCTTAGAAGCCATTCGTCAGAAGTATCCTAAAAAACGGCTTGTGGTGGTCTTCCGCCCGAATACCTATTCGAGAACAAAAGCCTTTTACAAGGAATTTCAAGCGGCTTTAAATGTTGCTGATAAAGCATTTGTAACTCCCATTCTCTGTGACAGGGAGGATGTGAAAGACTATCCAAATGTAACCAGTGCTTTGATTTTAAATGGATTAAAGAATGGAGAGGAAATTACTGAAGAATCAATCGATAAATTAAAAAATGAAACGGATTCGGTGGTCGCTTTCATGGGGTGTGCCACTGTTTCTCACCTGATTGATGCCTATAAAAAATTATTGTAAGAAGAAAAGTGCTTATATAAAGTGCTTTTTTCGTGTAAAAATTGTCAAGAAAAGACAAAATTTGACAACTCTAAATTGACGAACGTTTTGGAATTCGCTATGATTATAGTAGAAAATCAAGGAGGATATTTATGCAGTTTGAATTACTAAAAGAAGAAGATTTAGAAGAAGTGATTTTGCTTTGTGATGAAGTTTTCAACGAACATACAGATCTTGCGTATGCCAAGAAAGTCTTCGAACAAACCAAAAATGATCCAAACCAAATTTATTTGGTAGGAAAATTAAACGGAAAAATCGTGTCTCACTTAAAGGCAACCATTATTCCAACGATTTATGAAGATATGAATACCTATGCAATTTTGAATCATGTCTGTGTGCAAGAAAGTTGTCGTCGTCATAATATTGCAACGAAGATGCTCGATGAAGTCAGTCGTATTTGCAAAGAAAAAGGATGCAAAAACTTAGCACTTTGGTCTAAGAACTTTCGAATTCCAGCCCATGCTTGTTATCAAAAGTATGGTTTTGAAGTGGTCGATGCCAAGTTTTTTGAAAAAATGTTGTAAAAGGAGAAGGCTATGAAAATAAATAGTATTTATGTAGGTGGGTGGTTTCAAAGAACCATGCTGCAACTTTCAGAAATTTATGATTTTTTAAGATCTTGCACTACGCAACTTCATCTTGATCAAAAGAAACTGGAAGAGTTTCATAAGAATTTGGAAATTGGAAATATTGACTACTCCGTCTCAGGAGAAGAATATGTACAATTCACAACAGCTCTTGATATTAGTGTCAAAATCTTTGAAGATGGTCTCATTGTTTTAAAACACAACAACGTGAAAGAAGAGACGCTTTTTTCTGACATCAATCATTTGACTGACTACTATGAGAAAAGATTATCACCTGCTTTTAGTTATCTATTTAGTTTAGGTGCCCCAGTTCCTAAAGAGCTTGCCAATATCGAGACTGTCTATCCTTATTTTGTAGTTTGCGATAAAGCGAGTAAAGAAGAAATTGCCGACTTGCTGTCTAAGACAGAAAGACAAAAGTATTTTGAGTTTGTCAATGAAAAATATAGTGTGATTCGGGGTGATAAATACTATTTTATCAACAATAAAAAGCAATCCGAAGAAAATATCGAGCGCTATATTGAAGAACAAGTGTTTATTCGTGAATTTAAAGGGCAGTTGCATCGTTACTTAAATATTCATAGAATTATTTGGGAAAAAATTGATGAAGTGAAAGAAAATGCCAATGTAAAAGGTTCAGAAATCGTCAAATTTACATCCAAACTAGAAGGTTATGCCAAGACAATTAACTTGATTGATGGAAGAATTAACCAGATGGGAACTTATATTTCAACACGGGAAAAAATTGCCAAAAACGACAAAGAACTGGCAGAATTTTTAGCGATTTCAGGGTATCGTTATGAAACGCTAAGAGATACACTTGATTATATCAAATATCTTTGGACCATGACCAAAAATTATGTTGCGGCTGCACAGAAATTATTTGAAGGAATCAAGTCAGATGTAACCAGCAAGTCTGTTGAAAGCTTAACCATTGTAACTTCCATGAGTGCAGGGGCTGCGCTTTTAGATTTGTTCACGGAATCCGCACCAACCTTTACGGCCTTTGGATTTATTTACTTCTTTATTTTGGCCTTCATTGGTTGGGGTTCTACGAAAATATTGAGTATGTTCGCAAGAAGAAGAAAATACGAAGTTTCAGACATTGAGTATGAGAAAGATATTAAGTAACTTTTATGAAACGCTATTTTGAAACTTTTAAAACTTTGCTTTGTATTGCCAATCAAAAGAAGTGGGTTGTATTCCAAATGTTTTTAAGTGCAGGGCTCAACAACCTTGCAAGCTTACTGCCACCTATTGCAACGGCTGGAATCATTGCCATGATTACCCAAAATAATTTTGAGGGCATCTGGATTTATGTGCTTTTGTATCTTCTTTTTTATCTTTTCTATTTTGGAACACTCCATTGGAATTATTATACCTATACCGTTCTTGCAGACTATTATCATATTGAAGTGCAAAAGAAACTGTTCGATAAAGTCGCAAGTCACGACGTGATTTTTGAAAAAATTTCACGAGGGAAAATTACCGAAACTTGTAGTGATGACATCCGCTATTTAGTCGATGTGGTAGACTGTGTTGTAAAAGCGACAATGAGTCTTGTAAAACTGGGCATTATTTTCCTAATTTTTATGTACTACAATGTCTTTGTCGCAACCGCTGTGTTTCTTTTAGACTTACTTTATTTGGCACTGATGAATGAAAATGCGAAGAAAGTATCCAAGTACTATGAAGGAACGAGAAAGTATGAAGATAAAATCATGGATACCTTAAATCAGATGCTAACGAATTTAAAGCAAGTAAAAACACTAGATTTAATGCCAAAAATCAATCACCATATGGAAAAAGCAAGACAATCCTGGAAACGACAATATCATGGCAAACGCTATCATATGACAACGAGGTATTGTCTAATTCCGTATTTGGTATACTTGGGTAAAATCTTACTGTATATTTTCTTAGCTTATTTAGTCATTCAAGGACAAATGACCCTCGACAAATTGGTTCTTTTAATTAGCTACTTTGAAATGACAATTACTTGTACAGATGCGATGCTAGATAATTTATTAAACTTGAGTAATTATGGCGTTAGAGTGCGTCGTATCAAAACCATTTTAGATTATGCACCACAGAAAGAAATTGATTTTGGTGATATTGAAAACGACTATATTCAAGGGTCGATTACGTTTCGTAATGTCTGTTATCAAATGAAGGAGAAAAAAATTTTAAATCGTGTTTCTTTTAAAATTTATCCCAATGAAATCAATGCCATTGTGGGACATAGTGGAAGTGGAAAGACAACCATTTTAAATCTTTTGTATCGCTTAAATCGTATTCAAAAAGGCGAAATTCTAATTGACAATGAAAACATATATAATTACTCGAAAGACGTTTATTCGCACAATGTATCTGGGGTCTTTCAAAAACCATTTGTGTTTGAGATGAGTATCAAAGAAAATTTAGCGCTTGTAGATTCGAACATAACACATCAAATAGAGGCCTGCAAGAGAGTTGGGATTCATGATAAAATTTCCAAACTCCCAAAGGGATATCAAACATTGATTACGGAAGAAGAACATATTTTTACAGAAGGAGAAAAGCAACTTTTAATGTTAGCAAGAGCCCTTCTTTCTAAAGCAGAAATTTTATTATTAGATGAAATTACAAGCAATATTGATGCAAATATGACAGAACAAATTGGTGCGATCCTGCAAGATTTAAAACAAGATCATACGATTGTTTTGGTGACTCACAAACCAGAAATGATGGCTTTATCCGATCGGGTGATTGTACTAGATAAAGGTAAAGTGGTTGCCAAAGGACCAAATGAAGATGTTTATTTGAAGTCACCCCTTTACAAAGAACTTCGAAATAAAACCTTCGCAAGTATCAGTCAAGAAGAAGAAATTTAAGAAGAGGCGGCACCTCTTTTTCTTTTTCCTGTTTTTTCTCAAGGATTTATGATAGAATAAAACTAGGTGATATCATGAAGGATTTTAAGGAAAAATTAAGTCGTGTCCCTGATCTTCCTGGAAGTTATCAGATGAAAAACAAAGAGGGGAATATCATCTATGTAGGAAAAGCAAAGAATTTAAAGAAACGCCTTAAAAGCTATTTCACAGGAAGAGCTACCGGAAAGACAGCGATGCTCGTTGAAGATATCGATGATTTTGAATACATTGTAACCAGTACAGAATTAGAATCCTTAATTTTAGAAATTACCTTAATCAAAAAATATGATCCTAAATATAATATCTTATTAAAAGATGATAAGAGCTATCCCTATATTGAACTTTCGGATGAAAAATATCCAAGACTTCGTGTTGTTCGAAACATCAACCGAAGAAGAAAGAAGGGAACGTTTTTTGGACCTTATCCAAACGTTACCGCCGCAAGAAAAACAGTCAATATGCTCAATCGAATTTATCCTTTAAGAAAGTGTGAACACTTAAAAAAAGAAGTTTGTCTTTACTATCATATTCATGAGTGCTTAGGCTATTGTGAAAAGAAAGTGGATGAAGATACCATTTCCAAAATGAAAGAAGAAATCCTTGCCTTTTTTAAAGGAGATGGCGAAAAAGTCCTAGCCTCCCTACGTCGTCAAATGCTTGCCGCAAGTGATGCGTTGCAATTTGAAAAAGCGAGGGAATTAAAAGAAATGATTGAAGATGTAGAAATTACCCTTCGCAAGCAAAAAATTGATTTGAACCGGAATGCTAACTTTGATTTATTTACCTATGAACAGAAAGAAAACTATGTTGCCATTGTCATTTTCTTTATCAGGGAGGGCCTTCTTTTTGGAAGACACCAAGAGTTGATTCGAACACTTGACTCAATCGAAGATGACTTAACGCAATATATTATCCAGTTTTACGAGAAAAATAGTCTACTCCCAAAGGAAATCTTAGTGCCTGAGATTGTAGATTGCAAACTATTAGAAGATTATTTAAACGTTAAAGTGCATATCCCCCAAAAAGGTGTTTTAAAACATCTACTTGATTTGGCCAAAGAAAATGCCCAAATGGTATTAAAAGAAGAGTTAGAAAAAACAGAAAAAGATAGCGAAAGAAAAGAAAAGGCACTCAAGGAACTTGCTACGCAATTGGACCTACCTTCCATCTCTCGCATTGAAAGTTTTGATAATTCGCATTTGTTTGGTACCTTTTATGTGGGAGGTATGGTGGTCTATCAGGATTTTGAACCAAGAAAAAATGAATATCGTAAGTTTAAGATAGATGCTTCTTGTAATGATGATTTGGAAGCGATGAAAGAAGTGTTGTATCGAAGGTATTTTAAAGCCTTGATGGAAGATTTACCTCTTCCTGACTTAATTGTCCTAGATGGTGGAAAGGCCCAGATGCATGTCTGCGAGGAAGTGCTTAGTGCCTTACATTTAAAAATTCCTTATGTGGGACTTAAAAAAGATAGCAGACACCGAACAAGCGCTTTAATTCGACAAGACTTGAAAGAAGTCCCCCTTTCTTCCAAAAGCGATTTATTTCTTTATCTTGCAAGAATTCAAGAAGAAGTACACCGCTATGCCATTACGTATCATAGAACCATTAAACAAAAGGGAAACCTTGCCTCCTTACTAGAACTTGCACCCGGAATTGGCGAAGTACGAAGGAAACAGCTTCTAAAGCGCTTTGGTTCTCTAAAACGAATGAAAGAAGCATCTCTTTTGGAATTACAAGAAGTCTTAGGGGAAGAGTTGGGAAAGAATTTTCAAGCATATTTAAAAGAATTAGAATAGAGGGATTAAAATGAAAAAAAATGGATTTACGATGATTGAACTTTTGGCAGTGATTACCATTTTAGGCATCATTGCAGGTATAGCTGTCACATCTTTTCAGAGCGTTACAAATAATGCGAAAAAGAAAACGTATCAAGATTTTGAAACGTCTATGGAAAGTGCTGCCAATAATTATTTGATGGAATATATGGAAGAAATTCCAGATGTGGAAAGTGAGATAAAAATTTCTGCCGACACTTTAGTTGAAAAAGGATTTCTAGAAACCATGGCAGATCCTGATAAAAATGGAAGTACATGTGATCATAATAGTTATGTGTTAGTTCAAAGAAACGCCGCAACAGGAGGAGGGTATAATTTAAATTTGAAGTATACACCTTGTCTTGTTTGTTCCAAGTATCAAAGTTGTCATTAAAGAAAGTAGGGAAGTAGTATGGCCAATATCAAAGTCATGGATGCCTCTCTTGCCAATAAAATTGCCGCAGGAGAAGTGGTAGAACGCACCATGAATGTCGTGAAAGAACTCGTTGAAAATAGTATTGATGCAAAGAGTACACGAATTGAAATTACACTAGAAGATGCAGGGGTTAAAAGAATTGTGGTGCAAGATAATGGAAAAGGAATGAGTAAAGAAGATGCCCACCTTGCCTTTTTAAGACATGCGACCAGCAAAATCACACAATTAGAAGATTTGTTTCATGTTACAACATTAGGTTTTCGTGGGGAAGCATTACCATCGATTGCTTCAGTTTCTCACGTTTCCCTTTTAACTTCAGATGGCAAAGAAGGAACCTTTTTAAAATTAGAAGAAGGAAAAATAAAAGAAGAATCTTCTTCTTCCTTGGTTCGAGGCACCACCATTACAGTAGAACAGTTATTTTATAATACCCCCGTCCGCTTAAAGTATCTAAAGAATCTTTATACAGAACTTGCCTTAATTACAGATTATATCAATAAAATGGCACTTTCTTATCCAAGCATACAATTTATTTTAAAAAACAATGATAAACAACTGCTCAATACAACAGGGGATGGCAATTTATTAAAAGTAATCTATGAAATTTATGGCATTGAAGTTGCTAAAAAAATGTTGCCACTTGCTTTAGAAAATGAGGATTATAGAATTGAAGGTTACATGAGTTATCCTGAAGTAGCCCGCACCAATCGGAATGTGATGACAACGCTTGTGAATGGTAGAGTAATTCGAAACAGTGTGTTAAACCGAGTGATTTTAGATGCCTATCACACGTATATTCCAAAAGATAAATTTCCTATTTTAATTATGAATATTGAAGTAGACCCAATTTTAATTGATATTAACATTCATCCTACCAAAATGGACATCAAATTTTCAAAGATGGATACTTTAAAAGAACTATTAACGAAAGGAATTGTAGAAAACTTAAAGAAGACACTTCTCATTCCACATGCTTCTGTGCGCACGCAAGAAACCATTGAGGAAGTCTTACAAAATAGCCCTCCACCTGCACCAAAACCTTTCTTAGATTTTGTAGAAGATAACTACGAGGTGAAGGAAAACGAGACAACACAATTACACTTTGAAACAGAAACCATGACCAACAGGCAAGAAACGGAAGAAGAGGAAACAGAAGAAGTTACTTCGAACCAAGATGCGCATGCTACTATTAAAAGAATGTTTCCCGTTGGAGTTGTTCACACGACCTATATTATCGCAGAAAACGAAGAGGGGATGTTTATCATTGATCAACATGCGGCAGCAGAGCGCATCAACTATGAAAAATATTTAAAGGAACTCTCGAAAGAAACAACCGAATTGGTACCACTTCTCGTTCCACTTTCCTTAGAGTTTTCAAATGAAGAGTATCTTCTAATCAAAGAAAAATTAGACCAGATAAAAGACTTAGGGATTATTTGTGAAGAGTTTGGACAAAACACACTTGTCATACGAGAACACCCCACTTGGTTTGTAGAAGGAAAAGAAAAGGAAACCTTGCAAAAAATTATGGAAATTTTGCAAAGAGAAGATACTTTTTCCAAAGAAAAATTTATTGAAAAAACAGCCATTACGCTGGCCTGTCGCATGTCCATCAAGGCCAATGATTATGTGAGTATAGAAGATATGCAGTATTTACTCGATACCTTAACTGCTTGCAAAAACCCATTTACCTGTCCACATGGAAGGCCCACTATCATTGCTTATAGCAAGTATGATTTAGAAAAAATGTTTAAACGAAGTGCAGAGTCATAAAGTAAGGGGGAATTTACATGAAAAATTATGTACTAGATCGTTATCGCAAAGAAACTGGGAACATGGTACCCACATTTTATAAAGCGGAAAAGCAACAAGAATTTGCAAAGTGGATGAAAAATACATTACTGCTTTCTACGTTGTTTTTTAAAAAACTGGTGGAAGATTATGTCCAAGATGCGTGTTATTTCTATGAACTTGCCTCCAGCAAAGAAACAAGTGTGTCTTCCTATCTTCCACAAATTCCAAGCTTTATAGAAATAGAACCCTTTTGTCGTCTTGATGAGATGCTTCCTAGTTTTAACCAAGAAAAGTGTGAAAATCCAAAGACGGGTTGCCTTTTGGTACAAGGAATTTATCCAAGTCTTGCAGTTTCCCTACAGGAATTTGCAAAAGATGGAATGTTTGCAATTGGCGTTGTTGGAAGAAAACACACGACTTGTTTTCAAAAAGAAGTGAAGTATTATCATCAAATCTACCAGCAACTTCTTTACAATGGCGTTCCCTTAAATCCACCCATTCAAGCCTCCAATCAGCATTTTAAATCCTATATTTTAACAAAGAAGGTGTAGTATGATTCTTGTCATTATGGGTCCAACAGGAGTTGGAAAAACAAAATTATCCATCGCACTTGCGAAGCGCTATCAAGGAGAAATCATCAATGCCGATTCGATGCAAGTATACAAAGGACTTGATATTGGAACGGCCAAAGTAAAAGAGGAAGAAAAAGAAGGTATCCTGCATCATCTTTTTGATATTTGTAAAGTCGAAGATACCTATACTGTCTACGATTATCAAAAGGATGCAAGAGCATGTATCCAAAAAATCCAAGAAAAAGGAAACCATTGTATTTTCGTTGGTGGGACAGGACTTTATATCAAAGCCGCCTTATTTCAATACCAGTTTAAAGA
>CANQVB010000031.1 GCA_947627225.1 uncultured Bacilli bacterium | reverse complement strand
CCTCCTGCAAGTGGGGTGATGGTAAGTGCAGTTGAATTTCCTGATGGATTTCTTACTGTTAAGATAGAGTTAATGGTGCTGGTTTCTACAATGGCCATTCCAATAATTTGACTCGTACCGGTTGCTCTTCCAACGACAGTATAGGGTAAAGGCGCTCCTTCTAGTGTAAGTTGTAGCTGTCCAGCTTCACTAACACCCACTTGAAAGAAAACTTGATAGATGCCAATTTCTCCTAGATTGAAGGAATTAGCATTGACACGTGTAATTCCAGAATTACTGTTTGGTCCATCTTGTGGAAAGCTGACATCGGTTCCAGGTGCAACTGTGGCAGCATTATCAGGTGGCATTAAAGCATAAAAGTCTGCATAGTCTAAAAGACCTCCTGCTATGCCTTGTGGTCCAGTTGGTCCCGTAGGTCCAGTGGGTCCTCCCGGTGTTCCTGGAATTCCCTGTGGTCCAGTTGGTCCCGTAGGTCCAGTGGGTCCTCCTGGTGTTCCTGGAATTCCTTGTGGTCCTGTTGGTCCCGTAGGTCCTGTGGGACCTATGATAGGAGGACAAATAGAAATTTTTTTGCAACAAGGTTCTTTTTCCTTGCAAGGTTTTATACAAGATGTTCCTTTTGGTGGACAAACTTTTTCTGTTTCTTTATCATCTTCTGGGTTACAATAGAAAAAAATTGAATGATTCATAGAAATCTCCTTTATTTAAAAAATCATACTACTATAAAATATGTTTTCTCTCTTGCAAATGTTCAAGAAGTATCTTAAAGGCCACACGAAATAATAGAAAGAAATTAAAACGTTCCCATTTTCCATGCAATGCTTTGAAAATCAAGCAGCGGAATTAAGAAACTACATTTTATAAGCACGTTTTTGGATTACTTTATGTGATTTGCAAAATGAAAGTTCTAAAAAGTTGAAGAAAGCCTAAAGAAAGTGTAAAATAAATACGAGGGATGGATTAGGAAGTAGCTTATGGAGAAAATAAAAACTTTACAAAAGATGATCAATGCTTGTTCTAACATTGTGTTCTTTGGAGGGGCAGGAGTATCGACAGAAAGCGGTCTCAAAGATTTTAGAAGTAAAGAAGGACTTTATCAAGAAAAAAGCAAATATCCTGCTGAAATGATGTTGAGTGCTACAATGTTTAACCAAGATCAAGAAGCTTTTTTTACTTATTATAAAGAAAACTTTAATTGTTTGGATGCAAAACCAAATAAGACGCATCTTTATCTAAAGAAACTGGAAGATAGAGGAAAATTAAAAGCAATCATTACCCAAAATATAGATGGTCTTGACAGGAAAGCTGGGTGTAAAAAAGTCTATGAAATTCATGGAAGTATCTATCGCAATTATTGTGTAAAGTGTCATCAGTTTTATCCTGCTGAGAAAGTCTTTCAATCTTCTTCTGTTCCAAGATGCACTTGTGGTGGTGTGATTAAACCAGATGTTGTTTTATATGAAGAGATGTTAGATTCTTCCTTTCAAGAAGCGATACAAAAAATTTCACAAGCAGAAATGTTACTTGTCGCAGGCACTTCGTTAACGGTAGAACCCGCTGCTAGTTTAATCCGTCTTTTTAAAGGAAAGTATTTGGTTATTTTAAATCAAGAAAAAACGCCCTATGATGCGCTGGCAAATTTAGTGATTCATGCTCCCTTAGGAAGTATTTTTGAAGAATTAAAGTAATTTGCAATGGATAGAAAAAGAAGGTCATACATATGCAAATAAGAATGATTCTTATGTCAATAGAGGATGTGACAATGAAAGGAAAAACCTATAAGGAAATTCAACAAGAATTTTTTCAATACTACTTAAAGGAAGAGGGGAAGGGTTGGTATTCTTATGGAAAGCATGGTTTAGAGGCAGAGGCTTTTGACTTACTTCTTTTTCAAAACTAGAAGCATCCTTTTCTTTTTTTCATGCATAGTCCATGGTCACTTTGGAGTATACAAATTTATCCTCTTCAAACGTTACGATAATTCGGTTTTAAAGAGAATATTCGCTCCTGTCCTCTTTTGTACTACAATCCAGTGTTTTTGTATTGAAACTACAACCTGTGATTGCAAGAACACTGACACCTACAAGAAAACCAAACACTGCCTTCTTTTTCAAAAAAATCCTACTTCTTTCTACGTTAAAGATACCATAGACTCTTTACAAAAGTAAACTCTATAAAAGCAATTGACGGATACCCCTAGGGGGTAGTATACTCTTGTTGGTGATGAAAATGAAGGAAAGCAAGAAAATCAAATATCGAAGCGAGGAAGAAAAGAAAATGTACCAAGCAAGACTTAAGATTATTGAAGGACAAGTACGAGGGATTTCTGGAATGCTTGAGGAAAATCGCTATTGTGGGGATATCTTAATTCAAATTTCAGCCATCAATCAATCGTTAAAAAGCCTGGGACAGGAGCTTTTAAAAAATCATTTCAATACCTGTGTTGTCGATGAAATTCAAAAAAATCATACTGAAATTATTGAGGAAACAATGGACCTTATCAAACGGTTAAGTTAAAAGGAGGAATTTTTGTGAAACATGTGATTTTAAAAATTGGTGGAATGAGTTGTAGTGGTTGTGCAAGTGGGTTAGAGAAGTATTTAAACAAGCAAACGAAAATAGAATCTGCAAGTGTTAATTTAGTTCTAGCACAAGCTTCTATTACCTATCAAGATGATTTACCACTTTTTGAGATTGAGCAATATGTAAAAGAAGCAGGCTTTGAAAGTTTAGGCATCTTCGATACGAAAAAAGAAACAAAAAAACAAGAAAAAATTACACCTCTTGTCATCTTTGGACTTCTTGCCATCTTCCTTCTTTATCTTTCGATGGGGCCTATGTTAAAACTTCCGCTACCATCTCTGTTATCTCCTCATAAAAATCCTACTGTCTATGGAATTGTGCTTTTCCTTTTCGTCCTTCCTTTCTTTGTGTACGGAAGAGATATTTTCAAAAGTGGACTTAAAAATTTCTATCATAAAACGCCCAATATGGATACTCTCGTCTCTTTAGGTGTTTTGGCTAGTTTTCTTTATAGTACAATCTCTCTTTTTGCTTTTCTTCTTGGATATAAATCTACGTTAGATTGCCTTTATTTTGAATCTTCCGCACTCATTTTATTCTTTGTAAAATTGGGTCGAAGAATTGAAAACAATAGTGAAGAGAAAGCAAAAGAAGCTTTAAAAGAACTCGTTCAAATGACTCCAGCCGTTGCGCTTTTAAAAACGGAAGATGGAGAAGTAGAAATCTCGATTGATGAAATCAAGAAAAACGATATCTTAATTGCAAAACCCGGAATGAAAATCGCAGTGGATGGTCAAATTCAAACGGGTACATCTCACCTGGATGAAGCTTTTCTAACAGGAGAAGCAATACCTAGCAAAAAGGGTCCAAAAGACAAAGTGCTTGCTGGAAGCATCAACTTAGATGGTGTTCTTACTTATCAGGCCGAAAAAATTGGAAAAGATTCTATGCTTTCTGAAATTGTAAGATTCGTTGTAGAATCTACCAATACGAAGTCTTCTGTGCAAAAGCTAGCGGATAAGATCAGTGGTTACTTTGTGCCTTTCCTCTTTCTTCTTGCAGTGTTTACCTTCTTTGGAAATCTTCTTTTCGGTGTTCCTTTTGAAGACAGTATCCTTCGCTTTATTACTGTTTTAGTTGTGGCATGTCCTTGTGCCTTAGGTCTTGCGACACCACTTGCGATTGTGGTCAGTGAAGGAGCCTGTTTTAAGGAAGGTATTCTAGTCAAATCGAGCGAAGTGTTAGAAACAGCATACAAAATAGATACCGTTGTCTTTGATAAAACAGGAACGCTTACTTATGGTGCCTTAAAAGTTTCTCATTGCTATCATGACAAAAATCGAAATCCAAAAGAAATCTTACAAATTGTATCCAGTATCGAAGAAAAAACAACACATCCAATTGGCAAAGCTTTTCAAGAGGAAGCACGCCTTCAAAATCTTTCTTTACAAGAGGTTACTGCCTTTAAAAATTTACCAGGATATGGTGTTACGGGGAAAATATCTGGCAAAGAAGTTTTTGTAGGAAATGCCAAATTTTTTGACAAGAAGTTAAAAAATCCTTTTGAAAAAGAAGAAGAAAAGTTGAAAAAAGAAGGAAACAGTTTGGTCTATGTTGTCGAAGAAAAGAAAGTGATTGCGCTTTTTGGCGTGAAAGAT
This sequence comes from uncultured Bacilli bacterium, assembly GCA_947627225.1. Classification (GTDB taxonomy): domain Bacteria; phylum Bacillota_I; class Bacilli_A; order RF39; family UBA660; genus CANQVB01. Next base: position 11,991 of record CANQVB010000031.1, on the reverse strand, counting down.
ACCCCAAGAAAAACTGCGAAGTCAGCCATTAACATGCTAAAAAACATGGGAAAGAAAGTGATTCTTTTGACAGGAGATCACGAAGAAAGTGCAAAGCTTGTGGCGACACAAGTCGGGATTGATAAGGTCATATCTTCTGTTCTTCCAAAGGAAAAAACAAGTGTCCTTGCAAAGTTACAGGAAGCAGGTTCAAAAGTGATGATGGTAGGAGATGGAATTAACGATGCACCTAGTTTAGTACAAGCGGATGTAGGTATCAGTATTCATAGTGGTACGGATATTGCCATGGATTCTGCTTCTGTCATTTTAATGCAAGATGATTTGGAAAAAATAGCTTCTTTCTTAACATGCAGTAAACGTACCATGCAGATTATCCGGCAAAACTTATTTTGGGCTTTCTTTTATAATCTTTGTATGTTACCAATTGCTATGGGTGTTTTCGCAAGCTTTCAAATTACAATGAACCCTGTTTTTGCAAGCCTTGCGATGACAGGAAGTAGTTTAACCGTTGTTTTAAATTCTCTTCGATTACGGAAAGGAAGCAAAAAAGTATGGAAAGATATTTAAGTTTAGAGGAGACGGAAGCATGCCTCAAAGCATGGCAGGAATGCAAAGATGAAGATGCTTTTAATCTTCTGTTTTCTTCCAACGGAGGCAGGATTCAATTCATGGCGAAAAAATATAAGGGAAGAGGCTTGTCCTACGATGAATTAATATCGGCTGGTAATCTAGGACTTTTCAATGCTGTTTCTCACTTTGATTACGTAAATGGAGATGTAAAATCTTTTAGTATATATCTTTATACTGCTATCAAAAATACAATTTTACAAGAATTAAGAAACCATAAAAAAACGGAGAACATACTTAGCCTGGATCAACCTTATAAATATGATGAAGAGGGAAATGAAATGAAAGTTGAAGATAGCATTGGAACGGAAAAGGACGAATATGTTGAGATGGCTTTGGCAAGAATTCAAACGGAAAGTATTCAGGCGATTTGGATGCAAATGCTAACATGTTTGACACCGAAAGAAAGAGAAATTATGCAATTAAGATATGGGATTGAAAAGAATACATACAGAACACAAGTAGAAGTATCGAAACTATTAGGCTGTACGCGGCAAGCTGTCTCTTCTTTAGAACAACGAGCATTGGTAAAGATAAGAAAATTACCGGAACGAGAGAGATTAAAAGATTTTTAAAGAGCTAGGAAGAGAGATGTTTATGGAAAGGTATCAAGAGATTGAAAGAAGTATTATTAAAAAATTTAGGAAAGACATCTGGAGACGCTTTGTAAAAGCCGTTCAAGAATACAATTTAATTCAGGAAAATGATGTCATTATGGTGTGTATCAGTGGTGGAAAGGATTCCTTTTTACTCGCAAAATGCATGGAGGAGTTAAAACGGCACAGTAAGATTTCTTTTACTCTTCACTATGTTGTCATGAATCCAGGCTATACCGAAGAACATCAAAAACAAATTCTTGAAAATGCAAAATTATTGCATCTTCCCATTACCATGTTTGAAAGTGATATTTTCGAGGTTTCCTTAAAACTTTCTCCCAAACGTCCTTGTTATATGTGTGCTAGAATGCGAAGAGGGTGCCTATATAACAAAGCCAAAGAGTTGGGCTGTAATAAAATTGCTTTAGGACATCATTTTGATGATGTAATTGAAACGACTTTGCTTTCGATGTTTTATGGGGCTGAAATTAAAACAATGCTTCCAAAACTTCCCAGTAAAAATTTCGAAGGCATGGAGTTGATTCGTCCTTTATACCTTGTTAAAGAAGATGCCATTCGCTCTTGGGTCAAGGCCAATCAGCTACAGTTTTTAAATTGTGCCTGTAAATTCACAGAAGAAAATGCATCTTTGCTGGATGAAAATTTGAGTAAACGACAAGAGATGAAACAACTGATTCAAACGATGAAGAAAGTAAATCCTCATGTTGATGACAATGTTTTTAAAGCGATGGATAATGTGAACATAGATTGTGTCCTTGGAATCAAGGAAAAGGGAGGATATGTAAGTTTTCAAGAACGTACGCAAGAAGAACAAGAAGAGTGTGTATCTGAATAGATACACCTTTTTCTTAGATGTTTAATAAAATAGAATAGGTGAAGAATATGAACCAAGCATATGCTTATTTAAGTCGATTTGATGAAATTTTGGATCAAATGCAAAATGCCATGCTTTTTCCAAACTTTACGCAAGTGATTACTGAAAACTTTATTGTTACGATGATCCCGCATCATGAAGCTGCGATTTTGATGTGTCAAAACTTATTGCGTTATACGACGTATTTGCCTTTAATTCGAATCGCTAACCAAATTATTAGAAGCCAGCAAGAAAGTATCGAACAAATGAGGCGGATTTATGCTTCTATTTCCTGCTGCCAAAATACAGCGCAAGAAGTAGATCGTTATACCAATACCTATTATCAAATTGTATTTCGTATGTTAAATGGCATGGAAAACAGTGCGCAAAGTGAAAACATTAACTTTAATTTTGTAACGGAGATGATTCCCCATCATGAAGGGGCCATTGGAATGTGTCAAAATGCGCTTTCCTATCCCATTGATGCACGCTTAAGAGCAGTTTGCCAGAAAATCATCAAAGAGCAAAGTGAAAATGTAACTACACTTCGTGCCATCCGCAATCTTTTGGTGCGAAATCCCAATCTAGGATAAAAATAGGCTATGTACTTTTTCTTTTGGACACTTTTTCATGACTTTCATGATTCGGAAAATTTGGGATAACAAAAGACGGCTTGTCAAAAGAGTGTTTTTATGTTACTATGTATTTGTCAAGGATGCCTTGCATAAACTAAAAAAGGATACATTTGATTGTGTGAATCAGATGTTATCCCTAATGGGTTGCATCTGAAATCAACGATTGTTGAGATCAGATGCTTTTGCTATTTTAGAAGTAAAATGATTACGACTAAGAATAGGAGTAATATTATCATAAATTGAGAAAATTCTCTTTTTGTCATAAATATCACCACCTTTCTTTTATCCTTTGATAAATAGAAAGGGAAAGCATCTGATATTTTTCAAATGTATCCAATCGCATTATAACAAACAAATGTTCATTCTACAATAATTTATACTCAATTACGTTAATTTTTTAATGTAGGGGCTGCATCCTATCCCTTACAATCTAGGACGGATCCGTATAATATTTATAATTGAAAAGATGTAATCGTTGTGTTTGATCTTTTTAATAAAGAAGGTGGTATTCAAATTTTGTTGTCCATTTTCATGACATTTTAAAAAGTTTGGTGTATACTGAAGTAGGAGAGGGTGAGCTTTATGAAAAAAAGTGCTGGAATTTTAGTGTATCGAAAGAAAGAAGGAAAGCTTGAAGTTTTCTTAGAGCATATGGGCGGACCTTACTGGGCTAAGAAAGATGAAGGGGCCTGGTCCATTCCAAAAGGAGAATATATAGAGGAAAGTGCCAAAGATGCAGCACTTAGAGAATTCCAAGAAGAAACAGGCTTCCAACTGAATCAGGAACTTACCTTTTTAAAAACTGTAAAAATTTCTAGCACCAAGTTGCTTACCATCTTTATTGCAGAAGAAGATTTGGACCCAGAAAAAATAGTCAGTAATACCTTTGAACTGGAGTGGCCTCCAAAGTCTGGTCTACTAAAAACATTTCCTGAAATGGATAAAGCAGATTGGTTTACCATCGAAGAGGCTTTTCAAAAAGTGGTTAAGAATCAAGTCGTTTTTTTACAAACGTTAGAGGAAGTTTTAAGATGAGAAAGCTGTCTTATTTTGGCAGTTTTTTCGTTTGTTTAGGACTGGAATTTTTTCATTTTTTGTGGTAAGATAACAGCTATCTAGAAAAGTAATGTGAGGTTTTTATGAAACAATTTGTCAAAGAAAAGGAACAAGAAGGGGTATGGATTCACTTGTTTGATTTGCCACTTTTAGATAGAAAGGGAAAATTTACTTTTTCTATGCAACAAGCAATGCGGGATTGGTATACCATCCATTCTATTTCGCAAATTGATGAAACAAATGCCTTTAAACCGCTTTTTATTACGAAGAAAGAAGATGTTTGCTTGATCATGGAAGAAGAAGAAATTTTAGATGTTTGCGCTGTACAAGCATCTTCCTTTCCACTAGACAAATTGTTTGAACAAGAAGAAGCACTTGAAAACTTAGCAAGAAAAAATACAATCTTAGACCAAGATAAAAGTGTTCGCATGCATCACTTAGAAAGAACCATCGATGCGCTTATGATGGCCTATTTCAATCTTTCAGAACAAGAAGATAATATACACCCATTTCCTCAAAGGGTAAAAAAGATGATAGATCTTCCTGCTAAAGAACTGTCTACTTTTCCACTCGGTGCTTGATTTACGTGATTTTTGTTTGAAAACGAAAAACAGATATGTTATAGTAGTGATAGGGTGATAAAGATGAATATATTTTATTCTTTATCAGGGGTACGTGAGGTTATTTATTTGGTTTTTATTCCGCTTTTTACGACATTAATTTTGTATGGTCTTTTTGTCTTCTTTTATTCGATAAAAGAAAAAGACAAAGCTCGAAAAAATTATGTTGTTTCGTTTTGGAGTAATGTCATTGGTATTTTATTTGGATCTGTTTTACTGTCGGTATCCATTGGTTTTGTCATCGCTTTGGTACGTCGTGTCAATGCAGAAGGTTGGATTGTCAACAATCAATTTTTATATCTTCTTTTCTGCTGTTTTCCAGTCATTCCATTTTTCTTTTTATGCTTTTTCCTTCATAAATTTTTAAAACTACTTCGGAATAAAGATAAAATCGATAAAATAGATGAGGAGGAAGAAGAGAAATGAGTAAAAAAAAGGCGGATGGGAAAAGCATACTGGTATATCTTGCAATTCTTCTTTTAATTCTTGTGATTGCACTTCCTCCTTTGTTAAGAGTTTTGGTTCCAAAGGAACAAGAAACAACCATAGAAGAAGCACCTAAAATCACAGCACTGCTTTGTAAAAAACAGCTTACAGTAGGCTCTCTTTTATACCAGATTTCAACCAATAGTACATATGAGAAAGGTATCTTGCAGAAAGTAACGTTTACCTATCGTTCTTCTTTACAAAATGATTCTACGACACCACAAGAACAGACGCCAAGTGAACAAGATACGAACCAAACTCCAAATAATCCTGGAACAGAACCTCTTCCAACGAATCCCGTAGAACCAGCAGTGACAGATGATTTCGTACAACAAGAAATGGAAGCTTTAAGTGCGATTCCAGGCATGGAAATTGAAACGGGAGAAGAGGAAACCAAGTTAGTTCTTACTAAAAAAGTGGCAGATACTTTTGAAGAAGATTCTCCTTACCGCAGTTACTTTCAAAAAAAGAAAGAGCAACAGGCTTATTTTTCAAGTCAAGGATATAGTTGTCAAACCCTTACCAATTAAGTGTAAGGCTTTTTTCTTATGCAAAAGAAAATTCCTAGCATAAAATAAGATAAGGAGGGATACCAGATGGATCTTCTACTTAGTGATTTACTTTGGGAACTTTTATTGATTAGTCTTACTTTTTCTGTCTTTTTAATGGCATTGGTCCAAAAGGTTAAAAAAAGCCACATTTTTCATCATAAGTGGCAAATTTGGTGTTTGAACCTAGTTCTAGCTTTTGCAATGGGAATTCCTTTTACGATGATGTTTTATGAGAAAACCTTAGTTGAATCAATTTGGGTCTGTCTTTTTGGTTTTATAGGGGCACCTAGTATTTATGAAGTTTTGAAAAAACAAACACTCATTTCTTATAAACCATCTTCAAGTGGGTTAGACCAAGAAAAAGAAAAAGAAGGAGAAAAACCTAGTATGCAAGAAGCGGTTCCAAGTGATGCAAAAGATCATGATTCGAGTGACGAAGTATATGGATAGCTTTTACTTCTTTTGAAGGTGCTTTGGAAGAAAAGGTTTACTATAGGTACGTAAGAGTAGGAAAAGAAAACTTAGGAATAGGGTGCTATCAAAAAGAAAATAGAAGGAAAACAGGAAAAAGAAACGGTCAAAGAGAAGGAAACTCGAAATTCTTGATGCGAGCGCAAATAATGGATAAGGATAAAGGGCAGTCAAGTTACTTCCTAAAGTTAAGTGCATGAGGATGATTTCCAATAAAATGGAAAGGCAACCCAAAATAAAGTAAGAAAACAAGGCTTTTTCTTGCTTTTTTTCATGTTTTTTTTCTTGAGGAGGAAGAAAAATGATAAAAATAGAAGCTGGCAGAAGGCAGAGGAATGAGAAGAAGATACTTTCTAAAAAAGTTTTGGAAGGGGAAAGAAGAAAAGGTTTTAGATAGTCTAAGTTAATGAGTGTTGCTCCACCAAGGCACAGTAAGAGGAAGAAGAAAAGATAGACAAAGAAAAGAAGAAAAGCACTATTGGAAAGGGAATGGAGAAATCGCTTTGTAAGTAAGAAACACAAGAAAAGGAAAAGAAAGGCAAGCACTAAAAAGGGCGTGTCGATCATCATCTTTTGGACAAGTTCAATCGTCTTTGCAAGATAAAAGAAAAAGAAGAAGGCGCTAACAAGAAGGATGCCAATTCGAGCGATTAAGGAAAGTTTTTTCTTTCTTTTTTTGGTTCTTCTCCTTCGTAACAGAAAGCTAAATAAGAAAATGGACAAAATACTTGCAAGTAGAAAAGCTATGATAGAATCACTTCCTGTATTTTTAAAAAGAAGTTGATAGCCAAAGAGAGAAAAAGAAGCTCTTGTTAGAAAGAAAAGTAGGGTTCCTACTTGATTTGTTCCCAAATCTTGATTACGACTTTGCAAATAAATCACCTTCTTTGTTTAATGTTATTTGAATTTTGTATGGAATTTCCTTTTTGAGCTTTTCTACTTTGGATCTATTTCTATACTTTCCAAGAAGGAGTGGTTTTACACCTAGTAAGTCCGTTCCCTCTTTCTTTTCTTTTTGAAGAAAATCCTTTATTTCTTGTTCTAATCTTTGAGAAAGAAGGGATGCAATCTTTTTCTCTTGCTTTTTTGGAATGCTATCTTTTTCTTGGTAGGTTCCTCGTAGTGTAAGGTGAATCACATCATCTTTTAACTTCATAGAAGTTTCAAGATTCTTTAGAAAAATAGATTTATTTTTCCCTTGCAAAGAGAAGACTTCTTCTTTGGCATGTAGTTTATTTTTTAAAAGGAAAAGGATTTCGGCTTCTTTTTTAGAAAAGCGATGAAAGGAATTTTTAGAAGAAAGCGCCAGTAAAGAATCCATTTCAATCGTATCTTCTTTTTTCTTTAAGAATGGAATCGCTGGTGTTAAATCCTCATCTAAATAGAAAGCAGCAACATCTTCAAATGTAATGACGGCACTTCCTTGTCCTTGAATGCTTTTAGAACGAATTAAGTTTTCATAAAAAGTTTTTGTTTTTTCTTTTTTTAAGATGGAATCACAGTCTTCACATAAAAAGATTAGAAGATTGGGGTGTTTTAGATTTTTAAGAAGGAAAGGAATCAAATCATCAAATTCATCTTGTACGAGTGCTTTGTTACAAAGAAGGACTTGGACTTGGTCAAAATAAAGTTTCTTTCCATCTTCTTCTTCAAATTGAAAGTAAGTATTGGCAAGGGAACTTCCTTCATAGCTCAATGTTTTGTATTGGTTTTCTTGATTTTCCTCTTCTTTAAAGGGAACTACATAGGAGATAGTTTCTTTGATTTTTTCTTGTTCTTTTGTAATGGAAAGTACTTCTACAATCCCCAGTTGGTTGACTTCTGTATAGCGATTACAACCTGGTAAAAGAAGAAGAAGGAAAAAAATAAGCATGCTTTTCTTTTTCATTTAATTGCCCCTTTCTCTATTTTTGGTAAGAAGTGGATTTCGAAGGCGTTTTTCTTTGGATTTTAATTTGAGAAAACTATCTTTGATTTCTGTTTTAATAAAAGGAGAAAATGGTGCTAGATAGGGAAGGTCCAAAGTTGTTGTGGCATTGAGGGATGCGAGTAAAATAAGAAGTCCAATAAAAATACCAAAGGTCCCAAAGGCAAAAGATAAGAACAATAAAAGAAAGCGAAAGAAACGAATACAAGAAGTCATTTCAATGGATGAGAACGCCAGGCCTGAAATGGCAGAGATTGAAATCACAATAATCATAATAGGAGAAATTAATCCGGCAGATACAGCAACATCTCCTAAAATAAGGCCACCTAAAATAGAGACGGCCGTTCCTGTCACCGAAGGTTTTCGCAAATCACTTTCACGTAAAAGTTCAAAGGAAAAACTCATAAGAAGGGCTTCGATTAGCGCTGAAAAAGGAACATTTTGCCGTTGGGCTGTAAAACTAATCAAAAGGGAAAGGGGAATGGCATCTTGGTTATGGGTCGTCGCCGCAATATAAAAAGCAGGAATAAAAATGGAAATAAAAAAGGCAAAAAGACGAATCATACGGACAAAAGTAATGGTTGTATTTTTTTGGTAATAATCATCAGGGGTATGGAAAAAATCAACAAAGAAAGTGGGCAAGATTAAAACATAAGGGCTGTTATCTAGTACAATGACAATTTTGCCTTCCAAAAGCGCCATCGCACTTTTATCAGGACGTTCTGTCATCATGATGGTTGGAAAGAAAGAATGGGCTTCTTTTAAATAACGTTTCAAGTAAGATGCATCTAAAATTCCATCTGTATCAATGGCATTTATTTTGGCAATGACTTTTTCTACATGTTCGGGAAGAGCAATGGATTTCATGTATAAAACACCCAATTTAGCTCTACTTTTTCGGCCAACAAAAAAGGTTTTATTTTGTAAATCACTTGTACGAAGTCTTCTTCTAATGAGCCCTAGGTTTGTATTGAAGTTTTCGTTGAAAGCATCTCTTGGTCCTGTGATGACACTTTCCATCTCACTTGTTCCAATGCCACGATCTATATTTGCTTTGGCTTCAATCGCAAGCATGCCATGTGGAAATAAAAGAAGTGCAAACCCTTTACAGATATAGTCAAGTCCTTCTAGGATAGAAGATACATCTTGGATGTTATTGCTTGGAATTTTTTCTAAAAAACTTTCTTTGGTTGTAATTTCAAAGTAGGCAAGTTGTTTTAAAATAAAGTCGTTTACATACTCTCCATCGACCAAAACTTCTAAAAAAAAGACGGTTACTTCTTCTTTTCCAAACAGAAAATTACGCTCTGTCAAATCGCCTGGACTTCCCAGTTGCTCTTTAATCATGGCCTTTCTTTGTTCCATAAAGCTTCACCTGTTTTTAGTATGTATTTTTCTTTGCAATTTATCCAAAGTAAAAGTATAATAAAAGCATGGAAAAAGAAGTAAACGTTAAGATTATAGATTATGATTATTTTGGTCGAGGCATTTCGAAAGAGGAAGGGACCGTTTGTTTTGTTCCAAAGGTGCGTGTTGGCTTTGAGGGTAAGTGTACTCTTGTAAGGACGACCAAAAACTATCGCATTTTACGGTGTAAGAAGGAAGAGATGGAAAAGACAGATTGTCCTTTTTTCTATGCTTGTGGAGGATGCCAGTTAAGACATTTATCGTACCAAGAGGAACTTGCTTTTAAAGTGAAGAAAGTCAAAGAACTTTTCTTGCGCAATGCCAAGATTTCGTTAGAAGATGTTCCGATTTTAAAGACAAAGGAAGATGGATACCGGAACAAAGCTGTTTTCCATCTTGAACAGGGAAAAGTTGGCTACTACGAAGAGGAAAGTCACAACATTTTAGAAATTACTTCTTGCAGTCTGCTTCCTAAGGCTATCAATTTGGTGTTGGAAGATTTACGTGCTTTTGCCAAAGAAAACAAGAATCCAATGACTGCGGTGGTTCGTTCCTTTCAAAATAAGACCATGCTTTCGTTAACTGGACCCGATGAAAAAACAAAAGACCTTTCTTCTTCTTTTCCGCATGTAGATACGCTTTATTATCAAGGAAAATTACAAAAGGGAGATGCCTATTTAACTGTTTCGTTATTGGGTGTTGATTTTCAGATTTCCGCTTTATCTTTCTTTCAAGTAAGTCTTGTAGGAATGGAGGTACTTTACCGAAAAATCCTTGCTTATTTAAAGAAAGTCCATGCGAAAAAAGTGATTGACCTTTACTGTGGGGTAGGGTCTATTTCCCTTGTTGTTGCAAAAAAAGTAAAGGAAGTGTTTGGGGTGGAAGTGATTCCTGATGCGATACTAGATGCAAAAGAAAATGCCCTAAGAAATGGAATTCAAAATGTATCTTTTCTTTCAGCGCGTGTAGAAGATGTTTTGGAAAAATTACCTAAGGATTATGATACTTTGCTTTTAGATCCACCAAGAAAAGGCTTGGATAAAAAAACAAGAAATTTCCTCTTACAAAAGAAATATCCTAATCTTGTTTATGTCTCTTGTGATCCTGCGACACTTACAAGAGATATCATGGAACTAAAAACCATTTATACACTAGAAGAAATAACACTAGTAGATATGTTTCCAAAGACCTACCATGTCGAGTGTGTCTGCCTTCTTAAAATTCGCAAATCTCTTACGAAACAGTGAAAAGCTATTCTGATTTTCATGAAGAAATACGAAATGTTTCGTTAGAAAAGAAACCTCAATATCACCGTGCTAAAATCTTTTTTCATAAATCCATCCAATTTGCTGGACTTGTTCCTTTCCTGAAACCATGATATGATGAAAGAGTCAGGATGAAGATTTCAAAATTTTGCTTTTGAATTTTTATATCCATAACGAAACGAGGAAGAGATATCTATGGACAAAGAGACGAAATATAAAAAAACATACAGTTTAAAAGACGCATTTTTTCCCCTGCTCATTTTTACTATCTTAATCACTTGCTTTTTGTTTAATGCAGGGGGTATGTTAGAAATGATTACTTGCCTAGTCATTTTATCCTTTATATTTTTTGTATGGATGGGGATGATAGTAGGTACTTTAAAAGGTAAAATGCAGATTTTAAAAGAAAAGAAATATATTGAAAAAATGAATCCTTATATTTATTATAGGAATTTACCAAATAACTTCGGTATTGGTGTTACTTCTTTACTCCTTGATTCAACGATAGAAAATGATAAAGATATAGTTGCTGTAATTCTTGATTTGTGTGCAAAGAAATATCTTAGGTTAATAAAACAAAATGATAAATATGTGATTCAAGTTTTAAAAGAGATTGATCATCATTTATTAAGCAATGAAAAATACATATTAACTTTAATCAGAAACAACGATATTAAAAATATAAACTATCAGGAATGGTATAACTATTGTATGCAAGATGGTATTGATTTGGGCCTTTATTATCATAAAGAAATCGATATTCGTAATCATGAATCTCCTGATGATGATATCGTGAAAAAAACAGAAATGATTCATTTAACAATAAGTGTTGCAATTGCGATTTTAATTTTTGTTGTCTCTTTATTCAACGTGCATGTCTTGGTAAGTTTAGCGAATGGAATCGTTGTCTTTATGCTGAGCTATATTGTGTTATTTATTCCTTTTTATTTTATACATGCTTTTACTGCACTTAAATATATAGGAGACAGTGTCAAAGATGAAAATTATAAGATGACAATAGAAAATCATTTGAAAAAAACAGAAAAAGGGGTGGAAGAATTACACAAACTTTATTCATTTAAGGCTTTTATAAGAGATTTTGGTAATTTTGTAGATAAAAAAGCAGAGGAAGTCGTTATCTGGGATCGCTATTTATCTTATGCGCAAGTCTTCGGGTTGACGGAAGAAATTATGGAAAGTGGTTATCAAGAGTTAGTTGATAACGCATCCTTCCAAATTGATCATATCGAAAATATCCATTTAGATAATATTGAAATAGAGTCTTCATCAAAAGGTAAGGCATGAAACTTGGTTTACATCGTAGCCTTTTTCCTTATCAAGTAAGATTGCCAGGTAGGATGGTAGCTTCTTAGAAATTCTAGCTTTAAAGGAACTTTTTAAAAGAACATCTGGTAAAAGTCAATAGATAAAATTAAATAGTTTTAGATATATTTTTAATATATTTAAGTAAATTAG
>CANQVB010000030.1 GCA_947627225.1 uncultured Bacilli bacterium | reverse complement strand
GATATGAAAGATTGCAAGATGGATCTTACAGAAAACGCTCTAACGAAGAAATTGCCAAGTTGATTTCAACAGAACTTCTTCCTGTGGATGCTGTTTTTGTGGAAAAAAATTTAGTCTTCATTCAAAATTTATTTCACAAACACAAAGAGCTAAAAGATGCGTTTTATAAAAATCACCCACAGATTCCAAGAAAAGTAAACACACAGCAAAAATTGACGCTGATAGAACTTAAGGTTTTAACAGAACTTCTTCAAAGAGAGGAACATGGATTTTATCGAACTATTTCAGAAATTGCGAAAGAACTTGGAAAAACAACAAATCATGTCAAGGGCCAATTTTATAGTTTACAAAGAAAATTAAAAGATGCGAGTTACTATCATTCTGTTTGCGAAAAAATTCCCAATTTTCAAATCTTATGGGAAGATTTCCTAGATAGTAGAACCCAAAAGGCGCTTTCTAAGAAGCAGGTTGCGATTTTAGAAAATAGATATGAAAGATTCCAAGATGGATCTTACAGAACACGCTCTAACGAAGAAATTGCCAAGTTGATTTCAACAGAACTTCTTCCCGTTGATGCTATCTTTGTGGAAAAAAATTTAACAAGCATTTTTAAATTGTTTCATACATATAAAGAGGTAAAAGAACAATTTTATAAAACACATCCCCACATTCCAAGAAAGGCAAACACACAGCAAAAATTGACTTCGATAGAATTTTCGCTTTTAACAGAGCTTCTTCAAAGGGATGAACATGGATTTTATCGAAGTATTTCAGAAATTGCGAAAGAATATGGGAAAGCAACGACAGTTATCTACAGGCAACTGAATAATATGCAAAGAAAATTAAAAGGTGCAAGCTGCTATCATTATATCTGCGAAAAAATTCCAAATTTTCAAATTTTATGGGAAGATTTCCTAGATAGTAAAACTCAAAAAGCGCTTTCTAAGAAGCAAGTTGCAATTTTAGAAAATAGATATGAAAGATTGCAAGATGGATCTTACAGAAAACGCTCTAACGAAGAAATTGCCAAGTTGATTTCAACAGAACTTTATCCTGTTGATGCCGTCTTTGTGGAAAAAAACTTTAAAATCATTCAACGCTTATTTTATTCCTATAAAGAGGTAAAAGATGCGTTTTATAAAACACATGCAACATATCCTGATTTGCTAGAGAATGTGCAGATTAGAGATTCTTTGGATGAAAAAAATGCAATTGCTTCCAAATTAGAAGAAAAACAAATCTCGATCAATGCATCTTTATCTACTTTGTTCCAAAAATTACAGCAAACTGCATTTCTTGAAGACGAACACAATCTTCTTCATGTAAAGAAAATCTATGCCCATCTCACTAAATTAGAACAACTTTTAACATCTACAATTACGAATGAAAATTTATCTTTACAAGATAGAAAGAGAAGTGTATCAGGGGAAAAAGAAGGAAAAGCAAGCAAACCAAAGCAAACGAGAAATATGATTTCTCTAACAGAAGAAGAAATTCAAATCCTTCGTTCTATAGCACAATTTGATTATGAGAAAGGAACCTATAAAACGCAAGTGGCACGTGAAAAAGAAAGAAACGTGACACAACCAACTTTATCTTTAAAAGAAACTGCTATCAGGCAAAAATTGCAAGATGAAAGCTTACAAAAAATCTTTTTCCAGAATTATCCAGATGTTGCCCAAGACTACTTAACTTATTTGAATTTTTCTCTTATAAAAAAACAGGAAGATTCTTCTAAAGATTTCCTTGAAACTTCTTGTTTTCATGACTTCCTTCAAACTTGTACCGAAGAACAAAAAGAAATATTAGCACTTCGATTAGGCTACCAAGATGGTATCCTTCACAAGACAGAAGAGGTTGCTTTAAAGTATCATGTAAAAGAAGAAGCGGTACAAAGTCTTACCAAAGCCTGTTTATATGCAGGAAAAGATTTCCTTCTTGCCCAAACAAAGAAAGAAGTGCAAAAAAGAAAATAAATACTTAAAAAGACGACATGCTAAGCAGCCGTCTTTTTTGCAATTTCATCTTGGATTGTAGTCACAAATTTAGAAAGTTCCATTTCTTCTTTTTCTTCTTTTCCATGCCTTCTAATATTAACCGTTTCTTTTTCTTCTTCACTTGCTCCTACAATCAGCGTGTAAGGAATTTTTTTCGTTTGCGCTTCTCGCAAGCGATACCCTAATTTTTCATTTCGATCATCTAACTCTACACGAATACCCACATCTTTTAAGACATCATATACTTTGTTGGCATAAGCTCCATGATATTCACTGGAAACAGGAACAACGGTTACTTGAACAGGTGCAAGCCACACAGGAAGAACTCCTTTTGTCTCTTCTAACAGAAAAGCAATAAAGCGATCGAGGGATCCTAAAATAGCACGGTGTAACACAACGGGTGTTTTCTTTTCTCCATCTTGATCTACATATTTTAAGGCAAATTTTTCTGGCAAGCAGAAATCTAACTGACAGGTTGAAAGCGTAATTTCATTTCCCACTGCAGGACGTACATTGACATCTAATTTAGGTCCATAAAAAGCAGCTTCTCCAATCTCCTCTTCATAAGAAATTCCAAGTTCATCCAAAACTTCACGTAATTTCTCTTCTGCCATATCCCACATCGCATCATCCGGATGATATTTTTCTTTGTTGTTCTTATCTCGTAGTGAAAGTACACAGCGATACTCTGTAATATGAAAATCACGATACACATCAAAAATTAAGTCCACAACATTTTTAAATTCCTCTTTGATTTGCTCTTTGGTTACAAAAAGATGGGCATCATTCTGACAGAAATGTCTTCCTCGTTCTATTCCTTTTAAAGCACCACTTGCTTCATAACGAAAGTCATGGGCAATTTCTCCAATTCGAATCGGCAACTCCTTATAAGAATGCATTTTATTGGCATAAATCATCATGTGATGCGGACAATTCATGGGTCTTAATACGAAGGATTCCCCTTCTACTTCCATCAAAGGAAACATATTTTCTTTATAATGTTCCCAGTGTCCTGATGTTTTATATAATTCTACATTCCCAACACAAGGCGTCATGACATGCTGATATCCTAACTTTCTTTCTTTTTCTTTAATATAGTTTTCTAGTTCTTGCCAAAGGATATAGCCATTTGGTAAAAACATAGGAAGGCCTTTTCCAACCAGATCATCCGTCATAAATATTTCAAGTTCTTTTCCAAGTTTACGGTGATCTCTATTCTTAGCATCTTCTAAGGCTGCTAGGTAATCTTGCAGTTCTTCTTCCGTTTCAAAACAAACCCCGTAAATACGTTGTAGCATCTTATTTTTAGAATCCCCTTTAAAATAAGCACCACTGACCTTTAACAGTTTAAAATGCTTTAATTCCTTGACACTTTCTACATGTGGACCTCTGCATAAATCTGTAAAATCCCCTTGCGTATAACAAGAAATAACTTCGTTCGTATCATCCATTCGCTCCAGTAAATCCAATTTATAAGGATCGTCTTTAAAACGTTCTAACGCCTCTTTCTTACTGATTTCTTCACGAACAATTCGTTTGCCATCTTTGGCAATTTTCTTCATTTCTTTTTCTATCTTAGGAAGATCTTCTTCCTTGATTACTGTATCCCCTAAATCCATATCATAGTAAAATCCTGTATCGATCACAGGCCCTACCCAAAACTTTGCTGTAGGATATAAATGTCTTACCGCTTGTGCTAATAAATGGGCACAACTGTGATTGAGTGGATTTAATCGTTCATCTTCTTTCATATTTTTCATCTTGATTCTCCTTTTCTACCAAATAAAAACTCCTATAAATAGGAGTGTTTGCAAATACACGGTACCATCCTCTTGTACTCGATTTAAATAACGAAAGAATTCTTCCGGAGTTACTTTGTATAACCCTGCATCGATTGGGAGTAATAAAAAGAGCCCTTCTACATTTTCACCAGCCATGTAGTCTCTTGGTAAGGAAATTCTTTCTATCATATCCAATGTCACCGCATTTATTTGTTATTATTAATATACGGTAATCCTACTGTTTTTGTCAAGCAACTGCGTCCAAAATATTTTCTTTTATTTCTCCTCTCTTGCTTCGTTGAGTAAAGAATCTAGTCGATCCATCACATAGCCTTTACTTTTTAAATAATTCAACACGACACCCATTTCATCACGAATTTCTTTGGTGATTGGAAAACTAATAATACTTCCCTTTTCTACCTTACCCTTCAAGGAAAGATAAGGTTTTGTTTCAATTTGAATGGTAGGGATGATGGTGTGCATTTTCTTACTAGAACATAAATCCATCACTTCTTTGTTATCGTATTTTGCATAGCAATATTGTGGATTCATATTCGAAAGAGAAGATAGAACATCGAGTGCATTTTGAAACAAAATAGCATCATACTGATTTTGATAACTAAGAACTTCTACCTCATGATCATTTTGTAATAACTGTAAAACAGTTTCTCTATTTTCTTCGAGCCACTTTCCATCCACAAAGAAAGTCCCCCTCGCATCCACTTTATCTAAAGCTTCCATAATAGGAAGTGGATTTTCTTTTTCTTTGACTTCAAAAACCAAAGACACTTTTTCCTTTAATGTATTCCCACTTGCAATATACTTATCATAATATTCATCCATAGATACCGTAGGGGAAATTTCTTCAAAAACCAAAAGACTTTCATTGTATTTTCCATATTGTTTCATTTTTTCAAAACTTGCTTCTTGATCAATTTCTTTTCCATTATAACCAGGAATAATCGTGTTTCCTTGTATGACTGCATCTTTCGCTTTTTCTTGCTTTTCTTGGCTTACTTTTTCAATTTGCTTCATAATGGGATCTGTTTTTCGAACTAAATTAACCACCTGTTGCGTATAAAAAAAACTAAAGCCCATCAACAAAAGAACGAAAATACCCTCTATCCATTTTCTTTTCATCCTAATCACCTATTCTAATCTATGAAAAGCAAAACAGGAAGATACCATCTTTTCCCTCATCATAGAGTAGATATGAAACTGACTAACTTTTTCAAAGAAGATGTACCAAAGAACAGAAAGATGATTTCTATCTTTCGGTAAAAGATGCAGGAACAGGACAGAAAATTAGAATTTCTCCACTGCAATACCAATCTATGATATACTAAACTAAGGTGGTAGTATGAAGCAAAAAGGAATCTTTTATTTACTGAAAAAATCTTATTTTTTTGCCAAAGAAAACAGGAAAAATTTTATCTTTTATGTCATTGGCTCTATCTTGTTTTGTGTTGTAGGAGCAATTACACCTTTATTTGTAGCGAAAGAACTTCTAGCAATCACCGGAGGTCTTTGGGAACAACTTTTTATGGCAGCGTTACTTGTTTTTGGCTTTGAATTTTTACGGGCTTTTCTCAACTTCTTAAATGGCAAAAATTCACAGCGTTTCTTTCGAAATACGCTTAAAAATATCCAGTTAAAAGTCGCAGAAGAAATCTTAAAAATTAAAACAGAAGACTTTACGAAGGCATCTTCGGGATACTTCATTGAGCGAATTAGCAATGACTCTTCCAAGATTGCAGACATTTTCAAAGACCTCAACACATACATCACAAGAATTATTGTCAATGTTGGGATTTTGATTAGTATTTTTATTTTAAATATTTATGTTTTTATTCTCTATTGCTTTTTTCTTACCTTCCTTTATTTTATTCAATATCAAAAGAACAAAGCCTATCAAATCAATGATCAGATTATGCGAGAAAAAAGAGAACGAGCAACTTCTTTAATGACTGAACTCGTTCGTGGTTCTATGGACATTAAAGTCTTAAATGCAGAAGATGCTTTCCTAGAAGAAGCTGAAAAGAGAATCGTCGATTTGAATGAAGCAAGATACCACATGTTTGATACAAATAGGCTCTATCGATTCCTTTACGATAATGCAAAGAATCTTTTGGATTTTATTTTTATTCTTCTTGCTATTACTTTAATCAGAAACAATCTTCTAAGCATTGCTACTGCAGTTGTTGTTTTCAACTATAGAAACCAAGTTATGCTCACGTTAGATTATGTTGGAAACTTGATGGAAAAAACAAGAGAATTTACACTTTCTGCAAGTCGTGTTTTCCAAATTATTGATAGCGACGGAATTTCTAAAGAATCCTTTGGAACAAAGCAAAAAAAGAAAATAGCAGGTGATTTTTCCTTTCAAAATGTTTCTTTCCAATATGAAAAAGGAATTCCTGTTTTAAAGAATGTTTCCTTTGAGATTCCAAAAAATCACACGGTTTCTTTTGTCGGAAGAAGTGGTGCTGGAAAAAGTACTGTTTTTAATCTTCTTGCAAAGCTTTACGAAGTAGAAGATGGAACCATTCGAATTGATGGGATAGACATTAAGGAACTTGACAAAGATTCTCTTCGAGGAAATATTTCGATTATTAGCCAGTCGCCTTATATTTTTAATATGAGTATTCGTGAAAACTTTAAAATCGTTAAAAAGGGCGTCCAAGATGAAGAAATCATAGAAGCTTGTAAGGCTGCTTGTCTCCATGATTATATTATGAGCCTACCAGATGGTTATGATACTTTGGTTGGTGAAGGTGGAATTACCCTATCCGGTGGACAAAGACAACGCCTTGCCATTGCAAGAGCACTCATTCAAAAGACAGAAATTATTCTCTTTGATGAAGCAACCAGTGCACTCGATAATGAAACACAATTACAAATTCAAAAAGCCATTGAAAATATGAAAGGCGAATATACGATTTTAATTATTGCCCACCGTCTCTCAACGATTATCAACAGCGATAAAATTATTTTAATGGACAAAGGAGAAATTAAAGGGGAAGGAAGTCATAAAGAACTTCTAAAGTCAAATACACTGTACCAAAAGCTTTATGCTTTAGAATTAGAAAAAGAAATCCATTAAGATTCCCTTTCACTTATATCCTATAGAAAAAGACTGCTTGGAATTTCCAGACAGTCTTTTAAACGTATTCTAGATTAGTTCATTCTTTTACGAACGACATATCCAAGACCAAGTCCACTTGCTAAGATGATTGCAAAAAGTCCATAAACATTTGTATCTGCAGTATCTGGTCCTTTGTCTTCTTCTGGTATTGTGTGTGCTACTGTATATGCTTCAACGGCGGCTTCATAATCTTCATTATCCCAAGTTGCTGCGTCTGCATCAACTTCTTGTCCAGGAGCAGGTGCTGGATCTGCAACTAAAGTAACACCTGAAGCTTTGATTTTTACGGTGATTGTTTGCACATTTTCTTCATCATTCTCTCCACCCCAACGAATAGTATAAGAACGAACAAGTTCTGCATCTTCACCATCAGCTTCTACAACTTCTTGTAATTCTTGGGCGGTAATTGGAACCCAAATTGTATATTTGTCAGCATAATCACCCTCTGTTTCTTTTTCAAAAGGAACATATTTCCCTTGATTTTCTGGTTTAAAGCTTCCTAACCAATATGGATTAACAACACCTCCCTCAATTTCTGTTGGAGCTTCAATTAAAAGCCCTATCCAAGCAGCATCATCAACGGGTCTATCTCCTCCATCCTTTGCTTCGTCAATTACCTTTAAATTGGCTGCATCATAAACAAATACAGCATCTTTTTCTGAACTAGAATTTTCTACTGGTGTCCATTCTCCATTTGGATGTCCTGAATTTGTAATATCTGTAACTTGCTTATACGCATTCACTGTAAGCCCAGTTGCATATACATTTGGCATCAAAACAAATCCTGCCATTACGATTGTTGCTAACAACATAAATTTTTTCATGTTTCTTTTTCTCCTTTCTTAATTATTAGTCTACTATAGCTACCCCCCCCCCAGTCAAGCTTTTTAAAAACTTTTTTTACAGTGTACACCCCGCATATTGTCGGAAATAAAAACACTTGTTAAAAATTTCAAACCTTTTAACAAGTGCCCCAGAAGAAAGCATGCCTACTTTCTTTGCTTTTATCCTATCATTTTTACTGTTTACTTTATAAATATTTACCTTTTGATTTCAACGAGTTCATAGACTTCAATGACATCATTTTCTTTATAATCTTGGAAGTCTGTAAGGGTAAGTCCACAGTCCATATTATTCTTAACTTCTTTCACTTGATCCTTTTCGTGTTGTAAAGTCTGAATGCTACCGTTATAAATTACAATCCCATCTCGAACTACTCTTGCTTTAGCATTATGCTTAATGATTCCAGAAGTAACATGACATCCAGCAATCATACCTACTTTTGAAAATTTAAAGAGTTGTCTTACTTCTAAGGTTCCAATCACTTTTTCTTCGTATTCTGGATCAAGCATTCCCTTCATGGCGCTTTCCATATCTTCTACAACTTTATAGATAATATCGTAAAGCCTAATTTCAACACCATATTCCTTAGCAAGTTCCATAACCATAGCCGTTCCACGAACATTGAATCCAATTAAAATGGCATGACTTGCTTGAGCTAAGACAACATCACTTTCCGTAATGGCCCCAACCCCACCTCGAATCACATTGATGCGAACACCTTCTACTTCTATTTTTTCTAAGGAATTGCGAACAGCTTCTAAGCTTCCATTGACATCTGTTTTTAAGACAACATTAATTTCTTTCAAACCCTCGTGAATTTGTCCAAATAAATCTTCAAGACTCATTCCCGTACGATTGGTGTCTTGTTTTCTTGCACGAAGTGCTCTTTCTTCAGCAATTTGCTTGGCTTGTTTCTCTGTTTCAAAGGCCATAAATTTATCCCCTGCGGAAGGAAGGGAAGAAAGCCCTGTAATCTCAACGGGTGTGGATGGAATCGCTTCTGTAATTTCTTTTCCTTGATCATTCTTCATGGTTCTAACCTTTCCAAAGGATGTTCCAACAACAATAGGATCTCCTAAACGAAGGGTTCCATTTTGTACTAAAATACTTACGATACTTCCCACTTGTTTATCCATTTGTGCTTCAATAACAGCCCCTGTCGCATATCGTTTTGGATTGGCTTTTAACTCCTGCATTTCAGCAACCAATAAGATATTGTCTAAAAGAGAATCAACACCTTCTCCTGTTTTGGCAGAAATTTTAGAAACAAGGGTATCCCCTCCCCACTCTTCTGGGGTAAGACCTGCTTCTACAAGACCCGTCATGACTTTTTCAAGATTGGCATCTTCTTTATCAATTTTATTAATGGCAACAAGAATAGGAACGCCTGCTGCTTTGGCATGATCAATCGCCTCTTTAGTCTGTGGCATCACGCCATCATCTGCTGCTACAATGATAATGACAATATCTGTAATCGAAGCCCCACGTGCTCGCATTTCGGTAAATGCCGCATGTCCTGGCGTATCAATAAAGGTAATCAATTGGTTGTTGTAGGATGCTTGATAAGCACCAATCGCTTGGGTAATTCCACCTGCTTCTTTACTGGCGACATGACTTTTACGAATGTAGTCCAAAAGACTGGTCTTTCCATGATCAACATGTCCCATAATGGTAACAACCGGAGAACGAGGAACCAAATCTTCTTCATTTTCGTGAATCTCATAGTTTTCAAAATTAGAAATATCTTGGGTTTCTTCGCGTTTTAAAGTTTTATCGTAGTCTACAACCAAAATCTCAGCATTTTCAAAAGACAAAGATTGGTTTAGGTTAGCCATGACACCCAAAAGCATCAGTTTTTTGATGAGTTCACTCGCTGGAACAGAAAGCGAATCCGCAAGATCTTTAACCGTCATTCCATCCCTGTAAAGAATCACATTTTCATCCACTTCCTCTTGATTACTTTGCAACTTTTCACGATGTTTATAGAGTTGTTTTCTGGCTTCTTTAAAATGGGCTTCATCCTTTTCTTTTCCTTCTTGCTTTTTCTTTCTAACTTTCGTATAGTTTTTTTCTCCTTGAACCATCATATCCGCAAGTGCTTCTGCTTTCTCATCCATTTCAATTTTTTCAAGGGTCTCATTTTCTAAAGAAATATCTTCTTCATAATTTGCTAACTGATTATCCAAGATCGTAATGGTTTCATCGCTTAAAACATCCTCTTCTCCTGTTACATCTAGGGATAATTGCTCACATAATTTGATAATTTCTTCTACGCTTTTTCCAACATCTAATGCATACTCTTTGATTGTCAAACAAATCACCTCTTTTTCGATTCATTTTCTATTTCTTTTTGAATATCTACATAAACTTCTTCTGGAATACTACATTCCAAACGTTTTTCTAAAATCTTTGTTTTCTTGGCCTTTTCTAAAACGGAAATATCCTTTTTAATATATGCACCTCGACCATTCTTTTTTCCAGTTTTATCAACGACCACTTCTTTTTCAGGAGTTCTTACAATCCGAAGAAGTTCTCTTTTTTCACATTTTTCACCACTGACAACACAAGTTCTCATCGGTATTTTTTTAGGTTTCATCAAACACCTCTTTTTCTTAACGGAAGTTAATTCCTAACTCTTCTGCTTGCTCTTTGGTTTTAATATCGATTTTAAAGTGCGTTAATTTTGAAGCAAGACGTGCATTCATTCCCCTCTTTCCAATCGCAAGAGAGAAATTGTCTCCTTCTGCGATTACCAAAGCTTCTTGTTTTTTAGGATCTGTGATGGCAACCATCAAGTTCTTAGCAGGAGAAAGTGCATTTTCGATAAAGATAGCCGGATCTTGATCATAGCGTACAATATCTACTTTTTCTCCATGTAGTTCTGTGATGATATTTGCAATACGACGTCCCTTTTCTCCAATACAAGCTCCGATTGGATCAATTTTACTGTTTTCAGAATATACAGCAACCTTACTGCGAACACCTGGTTCACGAGCAACACTATAAAGAAGAACACTTCCATCCGAAAGTTCTGGGATTTCTAGTTCAAAAAGACGTTTTACAAATCCATAATGACTTCTTGATAATAAAATCAGTAAATTTCTACCATTGTTATCTACTTTCGTCACGTACACTTTAATTTGAGAACCCATCTCAATCTTTTCTCCTGGAATGATATCTTTCTTTGGTAAAATTCCATTGCATCTTCCAAGATCTATGAAATAGTTATCCGTATCTTCCAAAGCAACAGTTCCAATCAAAAGTTCATCTTGTTTGTCTCCAAACTCTTCCATAATACTGTTTCGTTCTGCTTCCCGTATCTTTTGCACCACCACTTGT
Organism: uncultured Bacilli bacterium; assembly: GCA_947627225.1. Lineage (GTDB taxonomy): Bacteria > Bacillota_I > Bacilli_A > RF39 > UBA660 > CANQVB01. Next base: position 5,134 of record CANQVB010000030.1, on the reverse strand, counting down.
TTGGCAGTAGAAGCTGCGACTCTTCCAAAGTCTTTTGGGGTTACTTCTGTATCAATGGTATCTCCAATATCTAAAGATTTATCGATTTTTCTAGCCTCGCTCAATTTAATTTCACAGTCCGGATTAAAGAAAGAAATTTTTTCGGTTTTCTCTTCTTCTTGTTCTAGATTTTCATCTTCTACGACTTCTTCTTCCTCCTCTTCCTCTTCTTCGCCATACTGTTCAAAAAGATAATCTTCATATTCTTCTTTCGTCATCTTTTCATCTTCCACAACCGTTAAATAGGTAAACACCTTAATTTCTCCTGTATTTTCATCGATGGTTACCTTTACGTTGCTATTTTTATTTCCAGTATTCTTCTTGTATGCGGAAGAAAGGGCTAACTTCATAGCATCAAACACAACTTCTTTTTCAATATTTTTTTCTTTGACAATATGATCGACTGCCTCAATAAACTCTTTTCCGTTCATTCTATCACCTCACCTTTACTTTTTCCATAAATATCAACCACATCAATACTCTTATCAACAAGACCTGATTTGTCCAAAAGAGGATTGATGATTTCTGTAGCTTCTGTCACAAGGTTTAAATCAATCATTTCCTTGCTATCTAGTTCGATTTCAAACGTCTTCACACCTTCTTGCTCACAAATCGAAACAGCACTGACCCAAAGCCCCAATGGTTTTAGCTTTTCGTCCAATAATGCACTTACTTTTTCTTTCAAAATAAAACTCCTTTCGCATAGAAAAAGTGGGGTTTTGTATTCCCACTCCTTTCTTCTAGGTATGATTATACCTTATTTCTTTTGGCTTGTCAAAAAAAGTTCGCAAATTCTTGCATTTCCTTTATCTTTTTTTTTGCAGTTGATATGGCTTAGGATTTTCTTTTCCCTCTTGTGTTAAGTGAACTTTAGAAATATCCAAAGGAGTTATATATTCATCCCATGCCTTTTCATAAATCTGCTTCTTTTCTTGATTATCTGGTTTCTCTTTTTCTATCCATACAGGATGCAAACCCTCCTTTAACTTAGTTGCATAAAAAGCAAGCCCAATCTGTTTGTCATGTGAAAGCTTCTTTTCTTTCTCTTCTTTCTCATAAAGTGAATACAACGTTTCCTGGGAGTAATTCATAAATTCCTTATAATTAGACTGCCTTTCTTTTTTTAAATGAAAGAAATTTCGTGAACAAACGAAAGAAACAAAAGTCAACAACGCAACCGTCATAGAAGGTATGACTGTATAACTTAACAGTGCAGGACCAGAAACAGAAGGCGCCAAAATAAGTTCCAAGACAAGAAATATTAGAGCAAATGTACCTGAACCAATTCCCATTGTTTTCGCAAAAAGCAGTCTGTTTTGAAGAACACGATATTCTTCAATTTGTTTGATTCTCTTTTCACATTTTTCTTCTTTCTTTCGTTCCGCTTCCTTTTCTTTTATGATAGCCTCTATTTCTTCAACTTTAGAATTCATTTTTTTCCTTCCTTTCCTTTTGTTTTATCATAGAAAAAATTTTTTTCTTTTACAAGCCTTTTTTACAAAATGTGTGATTTTTTGTTCTTTTTTTTATGTCCTATGGTATGATAATATTGATAGAAAGAAGGGATACTTTGAAACAGATACAAAATAAGAAATGGCTGATTTCTTTCTGTAAAGCAATGATTTGTTTTCTGTTGTTTTGGTTTTCAACCTATTTACAGCTACTACCTATTTGGCTTTTTCATATCACGAAGATAACAGATAGTTTAAAGATTTACCTTACGCTTTTCTCCAACGTCATTCTTGTAATTTTATTGGTACTTCTTTATTGGAAAGATTTAAAAAAAGAGGCCATTCACTTTATAAAAAATCGCTCCTCTTGTTTTGATATAGGTCTTAAATATTGGACAGTTGGCCTGTTCATCATGATGGGAAGTAACTTAATTATCAATTTATTTTCGAGCCAACATGTCGCAGGAAACGAACAAGCCGTACAGTCTATGATTACAGCGCTTCCTTTTGGTATGTTAATTTGTGCCGGTATTCTGGCACCTATTTCAGAAGAAATTACTTTTAGAAAAGCCTTTCGAACTTTTCTTCCAAATAAATGGGTATTTGCTATTCTTTCAGGACTCGTCTTTGGAGGGCTTCATGTAGTTGGCAATATTTCTAATTTCATTGATGTTTTCTATATCGTGCCATATGGCGCTTTAGGAACTTGTTTTGCACTCGCTTATGAGGAGTCAGATACTGTCTTTACCTCCATTACCTTTCACATCATCCATAATACAATCTTAACACTCTTATCGATTTTATGACTCCATAATTTTAAAGTGATTTCCGGAATCCAAATAAAGGATTCCTTTTTTTCCTTCTAATTGTGGTAGAAACTCATCATAATAGTTCATCATATCAAATTTAGTCAGCGTCAAATACACCATATTGCCATCATCCAAATAGAGCAAGAATCTGTCTTTATCAAAATCATTGGGAACATAGGTAATCTCAGAGATTCGAACCCGAAGATTTTCTTTCATTTTCAAAAGGCCCTTTAAAAACGCTTTTGTTTTATTATTAGGAACATAATTAATTAGGTGTGGTACCGTAGGTGCCATAAAAGAATCAAGTGCAATTTCCTCCCCTGTTTCTAAGACATATTTTCCAGTCGAAATATTTTTATAAAGAACTTTCTTTTCCTCAATTTCAAGTGTTAAAACATGATAGAAACTTCGCTTCACTTGAACGCTTTTAATCAGTGGATTGGCTTTTAATCTTCGTACGATAGAACTTGAACTAACCAAATAGAAACTCGGATAATCACTGATTCCTGCACTTTCCATAATTTCAATATCACTTACAAGCTGATTCCCCTCAATAATAATATTTTGAATTTTTGTTGTTAAAAAAAGGTGCACGAAAAAAACAAGCATTGCAAGAACAATGAGCAAACAGAAAAAAGGTATCCACTTAATTTTCTTTTTCTTGACAACTTTTGCCATTTCTTTATCTCCTATTCAAAATTTACAAATTCTTGTTCAATCGTTAACTTTAATTGGTAATGCTCTTCTACTGCATCTTTGACAAATAAGATTAAATCGTGAATGTCTCTTGCACTTGCATTTTCTTTATTAATAATAAAATTAGCATGCTTTAAAGAAACTTCAGCCCCTCCCTTAGTTAATCCTTTTAATCCTAAGTCTTCAATTAATTTTCCAACTGGTTCATATCCTTCGGGATTACGAAAAACACTTCCAGCACATGGATATTCCAAAGGCTGCGTCGCTTTCCTTCTTTCTTTTCTATCTTTAATCACTCTTTCAATCGCTTCTTTTTTCCCCTTTTGAAGACGAAGAGTTGCTTCTAAACAAATATATCCAGGATGCGTTTGAAAAAAAGAACTGCGATAGTGAAACTGTAACTCACGATTGGTAAGAGTAATAATACGAAAATCAGGTGTTAATACTTTGACCGTCTGCACAATATACCCCATATCACTCTTATAAGCACCCGCATTCATAAAAATTGCACCACCTACGGTACCAGGAATTCCAGATGCAAATTCTAATCCTGTTAAAGCATGTTTCGCAGCAAGCATAGAAAGTTTAATCAAAGAAAATCCGGCACCTACGCGCACCTTATTTTCATAAAATTCTACCTGATTCAGTTCATCTAGCTTCAAAATAATTCCCGTATATCTTTTATCACTAAAAAGTACATTAGACCCTTTCCCCAACACCTTAAAAGGAAGATGATACTTTTGAATGAGACGACAAGTTTTGACAACAGCATCTATATTTTTAGGAAATACCATACAGGAAGCAACACCACCAACTCGATAGGTTGTATACTTTGCTAAAAGGGGGGCCTTGATGATTTTTCCTAATTCTAATTCCTCATATTCTTTTATAAATTCTTTCACTTCGCATTTTCCTTTACTAATAATTGTATTTCTTCTACGATGCGACTTGCGCTATTCAAAACACCCATTTTTAAAGAAGCTCGCCGCATAGCTTGATAGTTTTTTTCATTGTTTAGAATTTCATCAATCATAGGAAGAAGGGTTTGATAAGAAAGCTTATCCTCTTCCAAAATCAACCCCGCACCCTGTTTAAAAAGCGCTTCTGCGTTTCTCATTTGATGATTATGCGTCACATAAGGACTTGGAACAAAAATCGCAGGGATTCCAATCGCAGTAATTTCTGCGATAGAAGAAGCGCCAGCTCTTGTAACAATTAAATCCGCACATTTCAAGATACTGGGAAAATTTTTAACAAAGGGAACGAGTTTCACATTTTTGGGAATTTCTTCCTTAGAAAATGAATCATAATAATCTTCTCCTGTAACTAATAAGACTTCATAGGATGCTTTTTCAAAATATGGAAGCAATTCCTTTAGTTTTTCTGTCACCGTCATGGATCCTAAAGAACCCATTACAATAATGACTAATTTTTTGGAAGGCGTTAGCCCATATGTACTTTTATTGCCCTTTTTTTCTTTGTAAATTTCCTCACTTCTAGGATTTCCTGTAAAAATAGTCTTTCCTTTGGGAAATTCTTTTTCACTTTCTTGGAAAGAAATAAATACTTTATCAACATAGCGACTTAAAAAACGATTGGAAACACCAGCTATGGAATTTTGTTCATGAATCACCGTTTTAATACCTAGTTTGTGTGCTGCATAAAGGACAGGCGCTGTAATATAACCTCCTGTTCCAATCACAATGTCTGGTTGAAAGGAAGAAAGTTCTTCTTTAGAAAGTTGAATCGCCTTAAAAAAGGTATGAAGCACTTTTATATTGGCAAATGGATTCTTACGATTAAATCCTTTCATGGGGATTCCTTTATAGGGAATTTTATTTTCTGGAATCATCTTACTTTCCATTCGATCTGTTGTACCAATATAGAGAACTTTCAAGGTTGGATCTACCTTTTTCAATTGATGGTAAATGGCAAGGGAAGGAAAAATATGTCCTCCTGTTCCACCCGCTGTAATGACAACGCGCATCTTGATCATTCCTTTCTTGTTTCATTATACCATAATTTTATTCTATCCAACAAAAAAATAGAAAGGAATCCTTTCTGGTTCTAGAATTTCTAGTGTGAAGCAAAAATTGCTTAAACACTTGTAAAACAAAGAAAAAACAGGCATTTTTAGTT
>CANQVB010000029.1 GCA_947627225.1 uncultured Bacilli bacterium | reverse complement strand
AATGAAGAACTAAAAGACTATAGATACATAGGAAAAGATCCCAATAACTATGTGACATTTAATGGAGAAGATGCCGGATGGAGAATCATCGGAATCTTTACAGTGGAAGATGGAAATGGAAAGAAAGAGAAGAGGATTAAATTAATACGAAAAGACCTTTTAAGAACTAACATAAGTTGGGACAACAAACCAAGCGGGACAGGTTCATCAATATCAAGCACTGGAAGCAATGACTGGACAGATTCGAGACTTATGATGTTATTAAATCCAAACTACGAACATGAAACAGTAGGAGTAACAGGAAGTATTTATTGGAACCGACAGAGTGGACAATGTCTCTATGGCATAAACAATGAAACAACGGCATGTGATTTTAGGACTACAGGATTAAATGAAGAAGCAAAGAACATGATAGGAGATACAAAATGGTACCTAGGAGGAAGTAGTACCGAAAATGGTGTAACAACAAAAATGTTTTATGAAAGAGAACGAGGAAAAGAAACATGCACAACAACAGGAGTATGTCAAAAAACAAGACCGATTTCTTGGGTTGGTAAAGTTGGTTTAATGTATTCTTCTGATTATGGGTACGCGACAGGAGGAGGAAGTACAACAAACAGAGAAAACTGTTTAGCGAAAGATCTTTACCACTGGAGTCAAGCAGCAGACTGCTATACAAACGATTGGTTATATGAAAGTAGTAATGGACAATGGACCATGACTCCGAATTCAAACTATCACTTCTGCATGTTCGGTGTCAGTATTAGTGGTTATGTCCTCAATTCTTATGTAGGCAACACGAGTATAGGCGTACGGCCAGTCATTTATCTAAAATCAAGTGTCACATTTTCAAAAGGTACAGGGACAAGTAGTGACCCATTTGTTTTTTCGGAATAAAGAATGAACGCTTATTTATGATGCCTCTCTTTTTGAAAAATTTGCTGAGTTTTCGAAGGAAAAAATTCCTTCTTTTTTTTGTCAAAATGCTTGACTGGGGGGGGGGTAGTTATAGTAGACTAATAGTTAAGAAAGGAGAAAATATATGAAAAAATTAATGCTGTTTGCTATAGTAGCAATCACGGGATTTGTATTTATGCCAACTGTTAATGCACAATATATGTTTGAAACACCTAACTTTGATAAAAATATTACACAAACAGGTGCAGGAACCAAAGAAAGTCCTTATATTTTGAAATTAGAAAAAGATGCAAAACAGGATTTTGAAATAAAGGATGGAATTTATGTAGAAATTGATTTAAATGGGCACACACTGCAAAATTACACCACAGAAAATTGTTCAGTAATCTATATAGAAGATGGTACTGTAACAATCAAAGATAGTAGTGCTGGTGAAGGTAAAATTCAATTACAAACGGATGCTTCTACTAATTTACCTACAATTGGTAATAAAGGAACCCTAATCATTGAAGGAGGAACAATTGTTGCCAATAATGGAGCACATACTGATATAAATCATAAAGAAGGAAATTCAACGGGTATATTAAACTATCAAGGTGCTAATTTAACAATTAATGGTGGAGCGATTGAAACTGCTAACGATACTGTATGGGGAATTACTAATTTGGGTAAGACTGTTATTAATGATGGTACTTTCAATCAAAAAAATAAATCATCTATCATTGAAAACTCAGCTGATATGACGATTAATGGAGGAACATTTACTTCCACCGATGCTGAGGGACAAGAACCTATGATTACAAATGACAAAGGTGACTTAGGAGTAGAAGGCGCATCCATTTTAAGAATTATGGGCGGTGACTTCCAAGTTGATAAAGTTATCAATGAAGTTGGCGATGGTACAACTGAAATTAGTGGTGGTACTTATATAAATCCAGATGGTGTTAAAGAATATCTAGTACAAGGTGTTGAATTTGATGAAGAAGGAAATGTAATTGCATCTCCTGTTAGCACTGAAACAGAAGAATCAAATCCTAATACTTCAGATATTAACTTATTTATGTTAATGAGTCTTATTGTAATGAGTAGCGTAGGACTTGGTTATACCATTAAAAAAAGATTTAACGATTAATCAAACAAAAAAAGGCTCTTGAATTTCTAGTGTGAAGTAAATTAAGAGAACAAAGGGAGCTTCAAAACAAAAAGCTAGGATTTCTAGTGTGAGATTTAGGTAAAAGAGCTAGAAAAAAACAGATTTCGGTTATGAAATTTGTTTTTTTTCTGCGCACTTTTTGTTTTCCTCGATAGGTTAAAGAACTTCATCTATTTTCTTGATTGTTAAGCTTGCTGTTACACCGGTACCTAGTGTAATGGTGGTATCTTCTTCGGTTGTAGAAAGTTGTAAATCAAGTTGATCATCGAAATCCAATGCTACCAAAATACTTCCTTGCAAAAGGGTAGATGTATTGGCATTCACTTCTTTTCGAATGACAGAAGCAGGAAGATTAACTTGGTTACTGCGAACGATAAGGGTAAGCGATGTTTTCTTGGAAGTGGATGCATTTACAAAATAATTGATTTCATAAATGCCATCCTGTTCTAGTTGCAAAATATTTTCGGTTGTTTCAACTACATTGATGGAAGGCATGGCAGTAGGAAGGGGAACTTGTACCCAAAATCCAACTGAAGCGGGTTGTAAAGTAATGGTTTGGTCATTATATTTTCCTCCATAAGCACTTATAGAAAAAGAAGATGGTCCAGGGTCTCCTTTTTCCCCTTTGTCGCCTTTTGGTCCGGGAGGTCCTTGTATTCCTTGCTCTCCTTTTGGTCCAGAATCACCTTTGTCACCCTTTAAACTTGCAAGTTGTTCACTTGTAAAGTCACGATATGTAAAAGCATCGCCTTTTTCTCCTTTGGGACCTGTTTCACCCTGTGGCCCTCTTTCTCCTTGTATTCCCTGCGGTCCAATATCACCTTTTTCCCCTTTTGGAATTACAAAATCTAAGCGATAGCCTGTTATTTTTTTGGACATAAACTATTCCTCCTCTTCTTCAATTGGTGTAATGGTTACACTTGCCATTGTATTAGGTTCTGCGGTTTCTACGGTTCCAACTTCAAAACTGGGAATAGGTCCTACTTCTCCTCTTGGGATTACAAAATTTAAAATCACTTCATTTTCCGTTCCTGTACGATAAACTTCTGCAGAACCACCTGGAAGACTTGTTGTGGTTGTTCCAACGAGGACTTGGGCACTTGGCAATCCTTGTGGACCTGTGGGTCCAGTTGGTCCTAGAAGAAAACATGGCGGATAACAAAAAGGCAGTTCTCTTTTGCAATTTTCTTTCATTTTCAAAAGTCCTTTCCTTTCTATACTTTATGAGAAAGGTACGCAAATTGTGCTATATTTTGGAATTTCTTGCAAGAAAAAGTGGGATGCCTTTACAAAAATCGTTTTTTTAGATATTCTAGAGAAGAAGAAAGGAAGGACTTGTATGGGGCGAAAATACGAGAAATTAGTACGAGATCTTATTCCAGAAATCATAAGAAAAAACAGTGAAGAACCTGTTACTCGTGTATTAAACAATGAAGAATATTGGGAAAAGCTAGTGGAAAAAGATAGGGAAGAACTTGAAGAAGTTAGAAGTGCAATTACAAAGGAAGAATGCAAGATGGAACTTGCAGATAAATTTGAAGTTCTTCTTGCGATGATAGAATATCAAGGATTTACGTTAAATGAGATTCAACTTGCCGCAGAAGAAAAAAGAAAAAGAAACGGTGGATTTACGAAGCGTCTTTTCCTAGAAAAAGTAATTTCGAAGCAAGATACATCAAAATAAGATAGGGTAAAGATAAGGAGAAAGATATGAATCAAAAAGTAAGAGTTGCACAATATGGTATTGGAAAAATGGCTGTTTATATGATGCGCTATATGATGGAACAAGGTGAAGAAGTTCTTGGAGTGGTAGATATCAATCCAGATGTGGTTGGAAAAGATATAGGTGAAACTTTAGAAAAAGAAACACTTGGTGTTGTAGTCACAGATGCCAAAGATATAGAAGAAAAAAGAAACGGTGGCTTTACGAAGCGCCTTTTCCTAGAAAAAGTAATTTCAAAGCAAGATACGTCAAAAAGAGTCAAGTAGACGTATTTTTTTATTGAAAAGAGAAAAGTTTTGGGATAGGGTAAAGATAAGGAGGAAGATATGAATCAAAAAGTAAGAGTTGTACAGTATGGTACTGGAAAAATGGCCGTTTATACGATGCGCTATGTAATGGAACAAGGCGGCGAAGTTGTTGGAGCGGTAGATATCAATCCAGATGTGGTTGGAAAAGACATTGGTGAAATTTTAGGAAAAGAACCACTTGGTGTTGTAGTCACAGATGCGAAAGATGCAGAAGCAATGTTAAAGGAAGTAAAGCCAGATATTTGTGTTGTGGAAACAATGAGTCTGTTAAGTGATGTAAAGGATGCCCTTCTTTTATGTGCACGACTTGGAATCAATGCCATTACAACTTGTGAGGAAGCTTTCTATGCTTTTAATTCAAACCCAACATTATCCCGGGAAATTGATACTCTGGCAAAAGAAAATCATTGTACCATTACAGGAAGTGGTTACCAAGATATTTATTGGGGACAATTGATTACATCCTTAGCCGGAAGTACACACAAAATTACAAAAATCAAGGGAAGTTCTTCTTATAATGTAGAAGATTATGGAATTGCCCTTGCCAAAGCCCATGGTGCTGGTCTTTCTTTGGAAGAGTTTGACCAACAAATTGCCAGTGTGGACAGAATGAGTGATGCGGAAAGAGATGCACTCATTCAAAGTGGAGCGTATGCGCCATCTTACATGTGGAATGTAAATGGATGGCTTGCTTTAAAATTAGGACTTCATATTACGAAACAAAGTCAAAAGTGTATTCCACAAACTTATAAGGAAGACATTACTTCAGAAACACTAAAAGAAGTGATTCCAAGTGGACATGCGACAGGAATGAGTGCGGTTGTTACTTCCCTTACGGAAGAAGGAATTGTGCTTGAGACAGAATGTATTGGAAAAGTCTATGGACCCGATGAATTTGATAAGAACGAATGGACTGTTGTGGGAGAACCAGAAACGACCCTTGTCATTAACAAACCACAAACAGTAGAACTTACGTGTGCGACCATCGTAAACCGAATTCCTGATGTCATCAACAGCAAACCAGGTTTTGTACCAACTTGTGAAATGGGTGAACTGACTTATAAAATCAAAGATTTAGATACATATATTTCATAAAGTTTTTCACATTTTTCTAAGTTCGGATTTGAAGGCACTTTCAAAAGAGAAAGATGCCTTTCTTTTTTTGAAAAACCATATTATAATACAACTAATACAGTTTGATAGGTGGGATTTGAAATGGAAAAATTTCGAGCAATATCACGAGCCAGTATCTTGGGAGTTCTGGGCAATGTTTTTTTACTTTTTATGAAAGGACTTGTTGGGCTTCTTACAGGAAGCCAAGCCATGATTGCGGATGCTTTCAATAGTGCAGGAGATATTTTTTCAAGTATTATGACCTTTTTAGGCAATCGAATTGCTTCAAAACCAAGCGATGAAGATCATCATCTAGGACATGGAAAAGCAGAATACATTTATTCGCTGCTTATTAGTATTGCCATGGGGTTTATGGCACTTCAAGTATTTGGAAGTTCCTTGCAATCCTTGCTTGAGGGGAAACGCTATTCTTTTACACCCTGGCTTGTCGTGGTCTGCCTTGCAACGATTGTTATAAAATTACTACTTTATTTATATACACATGCACTCAATAAAAAATATAAAAACTTGCTTCTGGAAGCCAATTCTAAGGATCACCGAAATGATTGTGTGCTTACGTTTTTAAATTTAATTGCTTGCCTTTTTTCTTTTGCGGGTCTTTTTTTTGTAGATGGGCTTGTGGGAATGATTTTTGCCGGTTGGATTTTGCTTTCTGCCATTAAGATTTTTAAAGAAAGCTATGATGTGTTGATGGATCGCGCTTTGGATGAAGAGGAAAGAGAAAAAGTAATCTCGCTTGTTACAAGTCATAAGGAAGTAAGAGGCATTCAACATTTTAATGCTACACCTGTTGGTTATCAATACCAAATTTCATTTACCATCTATGTCGATGGAACTTTATCTACCTTTGAAAGCCATGAAATTGCCAATCACTTGGAAAAGGAAATTGGAAAAACCTTTCCAGAAATTTACTTGACTGTAATTCATGTAAACCCTTGCGAAGTAAAGAGGGAAAAGAAAAAGAAACCTTCTACAAACACAAACAAAAAGAAAAACTGACCCTGCAAAAAACAGGATCAGTTTTTTTAAATTTTTCTTTCTTATTTGATTTCAATTTGTTTCTTTGGTTGTTCTTTTGGTTCTTTTGGAACGCTGACTTTTAAAACACCATCTTTGAAGGAAGCTTCGATTTTATCTTCTTCAATATCACCAATATAGAATCTTCTTTGCATTTGTCCATAGAATCTTTCTTGGCGAATGAATTCTTTTCCTTCCTCTTTTTCATTTTGTTCTTTCTTTGCAGAAATCGTTAAATATCCATTGTTGCATTCAATGGAAATGTCTTCTTTATTGAATCCTGGAATATCAGCTTCAATGTGAACAAGTCCATCCTTTTCGTAAATATCGCACTTCATCATCGGTGTGTCTTTTGAATCAAAAAAGTCATCAAAGAAACGATCCAAATAAAATTTTCTTGGTAACATACTGTTATCCCTTCCTTTCTTCTTCACTATAGCACTGTTTTTAGCACTTGTCAAGCGAGTTTGCTAATTTTTGTATCATTCTGGAAAAATATAGCTAAGAATAGAATGTTCAAGAAAAGAAGAATTTATACAACAAATGCTAATTTTGATTGCATTTTCTCCCTCTTTTTAATAGAATAAGGAATACAGAAATGAAAAGAGGTGCAAACATGGAAAAAACAATGGATTCCCAAGCTACTTCTTTAGACAAAGCTAACAAAAAACAAAACATCTATGATATCACGATAAAGCAAGATGAAGAAACCGAAAAAAACTGGCTTTATGTGAGGCTTCAACAGGGGAACAAATTTATAACGGATGGCGAAGTAGTCTATGATGTGAGAGAATATGGCGTCTTGAAAGAAGTTTTTTCGTTACATGGAGAACTTTGTGCATCTTTTCAAAAAGCAGATGATTTTAAAGTCATTGCATTAAAAACCAAAGAAGTTTTATTTCAGGACAACAAGGCCTATGCAGTATATAAACTAGATGATAAAACCCTCGAAGTACATAGAACCTCTTCTAAACCTACTGTCTATAATCTTGAGGCAAAAAAATATTTAACGGTTCCAGATGCTTATTGTTTTGCATATCGACTTGAAAATGGATTGTATGTTTTTCAAGAGAATTTAACCCAAAAGACGAATTCTGTTTATCGACTTAAGAATATGGTTTTGAATCAAGAAGGGGAAGCGATTCTTTCTGAAGTGCAAGGATTTATTTCATGTCACGCCTCCAAACTTACCATTCGAGAAGAAGATGCTTTTCATTTGGTTACGTTAGAAAACGAAAAGGTAGTTCAAACAAATACATTTCAAAAAAACGATACTCTTCTTGCCCTTCCAGAAATTTGGCAAGAGGATAAGCTTATCTTGGTAGAAAAAAATCGAATTGGTATTTGGAATACTAACATGGAATTATTACACGAGATAAAAGTAAATCTTACGGAAGTGCTTGATATGGAATGTATGGAGGATTTATTAAAACTTTATATACCCTATGAAGTGGAAAATAAAAAAGTGGGAAGACATCTATTTATTGATTTGAAACAAGCAAAGATGCTTTCTCATGTTAGAATAGACAGTTATCCACACTTTCATCCAAGAATTTATATGGGCTTTGATTTCTTAAAACAAAGAAAAAAATATTTCTTTTATAATGAAAACTTTGAACAAATTAAAACGGCTTCTATCGATCACTGTACATTGCTTGATGATGCAAAACATTGTTTATTTTTCTTTGAAACAAGTTTAGAAAAAGATACAATAAAAAAAGAGTTGTTTAATGCAGATACGGGTGCCTTTAAGGAAGTTGATTATGACTCTGTTTTCTTCTTTGATGCATGTGGATATGGTGTTCATGAAGAAATGGGTACGATAGACCTTTTAGATGAAAATTTCCATGTTCTTTTTCCTTCCTTTGCATACAAAAAATATAACTTTAAACTCAGCCGAACTGATTTTTGCTTTCAAGTTGTGAATGGTTATCTCTGCCTCTGGGGCGATTTTGTTGATGATTTTGGAAACTCGAGTACACGGATTATCATTCTAGATAAAGAAGGGAAAACACTCGTAAATTCTTGTGGACATACCTATAAAATTTTAGGAGATGTGATTCAAGTTAGTGAGAATGATACCTTAACGAGCCAATTTTTAAACACAAGAACAGGCAATTTTAAAGCCGTAGAGATTCCTTACCAAAGTGGAGAAGAAAACCTGATAACTACAACAGCAATGCAGAAGATTACAGAACTTTTGGATAGTAAATCAAGTGAATCTTCTATTGGAAAAACGCTTCAAAAGAGGAAAAAAGAATAGAATTTCTTTCAAAACAAAATTTTTTTGCTTATAATAAAGATAAGGTGATTGATGTGAAAATAGCAGTTTTAGGTTGTGGTGCTTATGGTCTTGCCCTTGCAACACAATTTTGTAAAAAAGAAAATGAAGTGGTTGTATATACACCTTTTCAAGAAGAAAAAGATGAAATTTTAAAAACAGGGATGCGAGAAAAAGTGCTTCCTTCCGTTTCGCTTTCTTCTATTGTGGTAACGCTTTCTTTGAAAGAAGCACTATTTCAGGCGAATTTTGTCGTTTTTGCTGTTCCTTTTCCTGCGTTTGAAAGCACACTTTTAAATGCACGTTCCTACCTTTCCCAAGAAAGCATTTTAGTCCTTGCATCCAAAGGACTTTCTGAAGAAGGGGAAACAGGCGGTATGTTGCTAAAAAAACACCAAGTCGCGAATCCTTTTGTTGTTTTATCAGGTCCCACTTTTGCAGAAGATTTAGCCAAAGGAGAGGATACAATCCTTACGCTTGCATCACAATCCGAAAAAGCGCTTTCCCTTTTTAAAACCATCTTTCCAAAACAGATTCAGTTAGAATTTACTTCGGATGTAGAAGGCGTTTCTTACTGTGGGGCTTTAAAAAACGTCTTTGCTATTTTAGAAGGCTACATTGCGTCCAGTGGAGTATCTAATTCTACCCAAGCTTTCTTTCTTTATAAAGGTCTCATGCAGATTGGAAAGTTCTTAGAGCAGATGGGCTGTTCTTCTAAAACTCTATTTACTTCGGCTGGAATTGCTGACTTTTATATGAGCTGTGAAAATGTGCAAAGTAGAAACTATACCTTTGGAAGTTATCTTGCTACGAAAGATAGAGCGTTTCTTGCAACCTATTTAAAAGAAAATACAACAGAAGGAGTAGCTACACTACAAGCTGTAAGTCATCTTTGTAAAAAACGGGATGTACAGTTTCCAATTTTTCAATTGTTGGAAGAAACTCTTGCAGGAAAATCTTGTGACATCCAAGATTTTGTGGATGCGATTTTATGCTAGATGCCTATTTAGAACCTATTTTAACCGCCTTCTTTTGTTTTCCTTTTCTAGCACTTCTTATGACGATTCCCTATATGATTTATGAATATAGGAAATATGGTTCCATCCTTGTTCTGCGAACGATTTTGGTCTATAGTTTTGTCCTTTACTTAATCACGAGCTACTTTCTTGTAATCTTGCCACTTCCTCCTCGTAGCTTAGTCGCACATTATACAAGTCCCACCATGCAATTACAACTCGGACATTTTTGGCAGGATATTCTTCTTGCATCCAAAGGGTTTTCAAACTTTTCTAGCCTGTTTCAAAGTCCTGCTATTTATACGGTTTTGTTCAATCTTTTTCTAACCTTTCCTTTCGGAGTTTATTTACGCTACTACTATGAGAAAAAGTGGTATCAGGTCTTGTTGTTTACTTTCCTTTTAAGTCTTTTCTTTGAGTGGACACAACTTTCTGGACTTTATGGCATCTATCCTCGAAGTTATCGCTTGTTTGATGTTGATGATTTACTCATCAATACACTTGGAGGGCTGTTTGGGTTTTTATCGACACCTCTTTTTACAAAGTTTTTGCCGAAGCGAAGTGCTTTAGATGAGAAAGCATTTGCGAAAGGAAAACGTGTCAGTGCCATTCGAAGATTTCTTGCCTTTGTCATTGATTTGTTCTTTCTTGCTGTTGTGATGCTGATCCTTGTTTTATTGGGGCAAGAAACCTTGCTGTCCTCTCATCTTTTCCTAGTTTACTTAGTTGCCGTCTTTTTCTATTTTCTTTTGTTCCCGCTAGTACTCGATCAAAGAACACTTGGAAAAATGATTGTTCGAATCAAATGGGTAACAGAACAAGATGAAGTGCCTAAAAAAAGACAAATTCTACTTTCCAATCTGCTTCTTTATTATGTCCTTCTTCCAACACCGTACTATTTGTTTTTACTTTCTAAAGTACCCATTCCTTTTTGGATGCAGGCTGTTTTGGGAAGTGTTTTGGGAGTCAATTATTGTCTTTTTGGATTAGAAGCCTTCCTTCTTTTAGTAGGGGTAATCAAACGCTTTGGATATGAACGGGTGAGTAAAACTAAAAATAAAAGCACAATTTAAAAGAATACATAAGAGAATACAATAATTCTAAATTGTTCAAGAAAGCTCACAACGTAAATTTTTAATCCTTTTAATTGACGAAAGGGTGAATTTTCAACGCATTTTGTTTTGCAAGAAATTTGTGTATAACGAGAGAATTTTCTTAAGAAATTTGGTAAATTAGTTTAAGTAAGGGGGAAATATGAGAAGGGATATTATTAAAACAGAAATCAATGTGAATAACAATAAAATAGGTATTTTAAGAATTGGTGATACCGACTATATATCAACTGATTTAGCAAAATATTCTAATCCTGAAAACCCTGCGAATGTTATAATACATTGGATGAGTAATAAAGGAACATTTGATTATATAGGTTTGTGGGAGCAATTAAATAATGACAATTTTAATTTCACGGAATTCCGTGAAATTAAAAATAATGAAGTGGGATATTCATCATTTACTTTAAGTCCTAAAAGGTGGATTGATAGAACAAATGCCATAGGAATATATTCTAAAGGTGGAAAATATAGCATAGGAACATTTGCTCATCCAGATATAGCATTTGAATTTGCGAGTTGGTTAAGTCCTACTTTTAAACTATACTTGATTAAAGAATTTGAAAGATTAAAAAAGAATGAAGCATATCAAGAAAAAATTGAATGGCATGCGAATAGAATTTTAGCAAAAACAAATTATTTAGTTCATACAGATGCCATAAAAAATTATATTGTTCCATTATTAACTGAAAAACAAAAACAATATGTGTATGCAGAAGAAGCGGACGTTTTAAATGTTGCTCTATTTGGAATGACTGCAAAAGAATGGAGAGAAAATAACCCGGAATTAGCAAGGGATGGAAATATTAGGGATTACACGGATTTAGTACATTTAGTTATATTAAATAATCTAGAAAACTCTAATGCAGAGTTTATTAAATTAGGCATGTCACAAAAAGAAAGATTGATAAGGCTTAATGATTCTGCTAGAAAACAGATGGAAATATTACGAAATAATAACGGAATAAAAGAATTAGAAAATATAGATAAATACTTAATTGAAACGCAATGAACATTTATCAATTTAGAAAAACGGACCTTGTATATTGATAAGCCACTTACAAGACTATAGTGCTTTTTTTCTAATTATGGAATTCCTAATTTCTTTTCTCTTCAAAACTTATTTTTCAATAGTAAAGAGCTTGGTGATAAAAATAAAAGCACAATTTAAAAGAAAGGTAAGATTTTTTTTCAAAATATGTGTATAATGAAAAAGAAAGGTGATGGAAGATGCTAGATTTAAAAAAGATTTCTAAAAGTTATCAGACTGGAACATTTCGACAACAAGCTTTAAATGAAGTAACTCTTTCGTTTCGTAAGAATGAGTTTGTAGCCATTCTAGGTCCAAGTGGTAGTGGAAAGACCACACTGTTAAATATTATTGGAGGACTGGATCGATACGATAGTGGAGATTTACTCATCAATGGAAAAAGTACGAAAGAATATAAAGAAAAAGATTGGGATTTTTATCGGAACAACTGTATTGGTTTCATTTTTCAAAACTACAATTTGATTTCCCACATTACTGTATTAGAAAATGTAGAACTTGGAATGACACTATCTGGTGTATCGAAAAAGAAAAAACGAAAAAAAGCCCAAGAGGTACTAGAACGGGTAGGGCTTTTGGAGCATGCCCATAAAAAACCGAATCAACTCTCTGGTGGGCAAATGCAACGTGTTGCCATTGCAAGAGCGCTTGCTAATGATCCTGCGATTATCCTAGCAGATGAACCTACAGGGGCACTTGACTCTAAAACAAGTGAACAAATTATGGAACTGATTAAATCCATTGCTAAAGATAAATTGGTGATTATGGTCACGCATAACCAAGAACTTGCCGCTGCTTACGCAACACGAATTGTCAAAATGCAAGATGGTGTTGTTATGGAAGATTCAAATCCTGTTTCCGAAGAAGAAAAAACGGCACATTTTTCTATTCGAAAGACAGCCATGCAATTTGTAACTGCCCTGCATCTTTCCTTTAATAACATCAAAACCAAAAAGGGAAGGACGGCACTTACTGCCTTCGCTTCTTCGATTGGAATTATTGGAATTGCCTTAATTTTGTCTCTTTCCAATGGATTCCAGATTAAAATTGACGAATTTGAACGAGATACGTTATCTAATGCGCCCATTATTATTACAGAAAGTGCCTTAGATATGGATTCTTTGAATACCACTTCTTATGTAGATACCTCCTTAAAAGAATACTCTAAGAAAAAGAAAGTTTATGTACAAGAAAATATTTTAAATGAAGTCCAGCATCAAAATGTATTTACAGAAGACTACCTTGCTTACTTAAAAAAACTAGAGGAAGATGATATCGCAGGAGTAAGTTATCAGAAAACGACACATTTTACAATTTTAAATCATAAAAGTGATGGAACTTATCATGAAGTGGATACCCAAAATCTGATGAACAGCTGGGTGCTTCTTCCATCAAAAGCCAACCAAGAAAGCCAGGAGGGTGTAATTGAAAATAACTATGATGTCTTGGCAGGAAAAATTGAAGAAGATAAACCTGGATTAATTTTACAGGTCAATAGCCGCAATCAGATTCAAGAAGCTGTACTAGAAACTTTAGGGTTAGATAAAAAAGAAAGCGTATCCTTTGATACCATCATGAAACAAGAGTTAAAAGTTGTCTTCAATGATGACTATTATAAAGAAATTGGAGGTTTCTTTGTTCCAAATGATGACTTAGAAAGTCTTTATCAAAACGAAAATAGTGTTACTTTAAAAGTACAAGCAATCATTCGTGGAAAAGAAGAAAAGAAAGTCTTAACTTCAGGAAGTGGGATAGCCTACACCAATGCACTTACAGAACTTGTCATTTCTCGGAACAAAGATTCTAGAATTGTAAAGGCACAGGAAGATGCAAACTACAATATTTTAACAGGAACTTCTTTTCAAGAAGAAGATACAACACTTCCAATGGCAAGTAGTCTTGGACTGCAGACAAAATCAGCAGTACTCGGGTATTTAGGCGCTGAACAGATGCCGGTTGCGATTTCGATTTATCCAAAAGATTTTAAAAGTAAAGACAACATCACCAAATACTTGGATGCTTATAATAAAGGAAAAGAAGAAAAAGATAGAATTGAATATACGGATATGGCCGCAACCATTTCTTCACTGACTACAAACATTATGGATGCTATTACGGTGGTCTTGATTGCCTTTTCTTCCATCTCTTTGGTTGTCTCATCCATCATGATTGGAATTATTACCTATATTTCTGTTTTGGAGCGAACCAAAGAAATTGGAATTTTACGAGCACTGGGTGCAAGAAAGAAAGATATCAAACGTGTCTTCAATGCCGAAACATTCTTAATTGGAATTTTCTCAGGACTTCTTGGAATTGGAATTGCTTATTTGCTTACGATTCCAGCTAATGTCATCATTGAAGATTTGTCTGGACTTGCAGGTGTTGCGAAACTTCATCCACTTCATGCTTTACTTTTGCTAGCAATTAGTGTTATTCTTACAGTAATAGGTGGTTCGATTCCAGCACACATTGCATCAAAGAAAGATCCAGTGATTTCACTACGAACAGAGTAGTGATACGCCAAAGTAATTCTGTTAGCTATGTGTGTCTTGGACAAGTGGGAAAGGAATGAAAAAAATGAAAGTAGAAATGAAAGAATCAATGGTACCTAGTATTGTCCGTTCAGTGATTTTAATGGCAGTAGGGCTCTTACTCATTTTTATGGCTGAAGCTACACTAATTTCCATCTCCTATCTTTTTGGAGGAATTCTTTTTGCAATTGGTGCAGTTGCCATTATCCAGTTTATCAAAACACCAATAGAAGAAAGAAGACTATTTAGTCAGCTAAATATCGTTTATGGTGTGATTACCATACTTGCAGGAATTCTTTTAATTGCAAAACCAAGCATTGTAAGTAGCCTTGTTCCTATTTTTATTGGAATAGGAATTATTGTAAGTAGCTCCATGAAATTACAGCAAGCCATGATGGTAAGAAGTATTTCTAATTCATATTGGAAGGCAACCCTAATCTCTTCGTTACTTTCTCTGATTTGTGGACTTGTCATTTTGTTTAATCCATTTAAAACAGCTTCTATTGTGACGCAATTAATTGGTGTCTTCATTCTTATTTATTCTGTGTTAGATATTCTTTCTACCATCTTGCTTCGTAAGACAACAGTAAGTATCAATTTGGAAGTTGTTACTCCCAAGAAAGAAAAAAACAAAAAGCAACGCATAAAAGATGCTAAAATTGTGAAGGAAGTAGAAAAAAGGGATGAAAAAGATGCATAACCTATATATATTAAGTTTTTCTAGTATGTTAGAAGATTGGAATGAAAAAATAAATGAAGTTTTAGATAAATATTCTACACAGCCATGGTTTTGGGTTAGTGTGGTCGCCGTGCTTTTTATAATCGGAGTTTGGGCGATTGCTTATTTAAATAAAAAGTAATTAAAAAGAAAAGGAGTTCAAGTGCTGACTCTTTTCTTTTTCTAAGAAATGTATTATAATAAGGTACATAAAAGAAGGGAGGCTTTCCATATGGACCAGGTAGGAACGCGTTATCAGATTCATAGCTATAAGCACAATGGAAAATTGTATAAGACCTGGGATGAAGCCGTCCTTTTAGAAAAGCGTGAAAACTTTTATGTGTTTGGTAATAATGAGACAAAAGTGACAGAAGTTGATGGCAGAACCTGGCATACAAAAGAACCAGCCATCCTTTTCTTTTTTAAAGATCATTGGTTTAATATTATTGGACAACGTAAGAAAAAAGGTCTTACTTTTTATTGCAATTTAACTTCTCCTTTTCTGATTGAGGAGGGGACTATTAAAAATATAGACTATGATTTAGATATTCGTGTTTTTCCAACGGGTAGTTTCAAAATATTAGATAGTGGTGAATATGCTTATCATAAAAAGAAATATCAGTATTCTAAAAAGTTAGATACTATTTTGAAACATGAACTTTCTGTCTTGATCCAGTTAATTCGGGAAAATGCTCCATTTTTCCAAGAAAAAGTGATAGAGAAGTATTATCAAAAATATGTGAAATTATTGGACAAATCAAAGGAGCATATTGCACTTTGATTTTTTGATGAATGAAAGGACTATTTTTTGAAAACGGACATAAAATAAAATAGACACTTCTTATTTCTTAAAGTGAAAATAGGGGATTGACAAAGCTAAAATCCTTTGATATAGTAGTGCCTGTCACTTGAAAAAGTGTCAAAAAAATACCAGAGAAAAAGTGAAAAAGCGTCAAAAAAGTGTTGACATAAAAACTTTGAATTTGGTATATTGGTAATGCGCGACAAAAAGGACATTTGTCTATTTAACATGTCAATCGAAAGTAAAATTCAAAAAAGTAAAAAAATGATTGACAAGCAGTGCGAAATTTGATATATTTAAAACGCACTTATGAAAAGAAGCGCAAAATGATCTTTGAAAACTAAGCAAAACGTCAATTTTGAGACAGTCAGCAAACAAACAAATTCAATTTTATTTTTTTTGAGAGTTTGATCCTGGCTCAGGATGAACGCTGGCGGCATGCCTAAGACATGCAAGTCGAACGAAGTGGCCCATTGAAGAATGCGTGCTTGCACAAATTTGGATTTGGATTCCCACTTAGTGGCGCAAGGGTGAGTAACACGTGGGTTATCTACCTTCGAGACTGGAATAACAGTTAGAAATGACTGCTAATGCCGGATGATATATAGGAGGATACGTCCTCTTATATTAAAAGGAGCCTTTAAAGCTTCACTTGAAGATGAGCCTGCGCCGTATTAGCTTGTTGGTGGGATAAAGGCCTACCAAGGCAACGATGCGTAGCCGAACTGAGAGGTTGATCGGCCACACTGGGACTGAGACACGGCCCAGACTC
>CANQVB010000028.1 GCA_947627225.1 uncultured Bacilli bacterium | reverse complement strand
GACTTAATCAACTTTGTAGAAGGAGAACCTTTGGAAGCAGGTGCAAAGGTTACATATGAATTAAGACTCTGGTTAGAAGAAAAGGCACCCAATAGTGAAATGGGAAAAACCTATCAAAGTAAAGTAGCTGTTTATTCAAGTCAATTACAAGGAGAACTTGCGACAAGTAAATTAATGAGAGAGTATTTAAACAGTAAAAGTTATGAAAATAGCAGTGAAGCAGAAAGAAAGAACATGTATGCATTTACCCATACAGCAGGGACACAACAAGCAGGATGGACAGCAGAAGAACTAAAAGATTATAGGTATATAGGAAAAGATCCAAATAACTATGTAAGGTTCAATAATGAAACATGGAGAATCATTGGAATCTTCACAGTCGAAGATGGAAATGGAATTAAAGAGAAGAGAATCAAACTAATACGAAAAGACTTTTTACAAACAAGTGATGGAGGAGCGGGGATATCCTTTGACAACAAAACAAGTGGGACAGGTTCATCAGAATCAGTATATGGAAGTAATGATTGGACAGATTCAAGACTTATGATGTTACTAAATCCAGGATATAAAGAAAATACACTCGCATCAGGAGGAAAAGGAAGTCTTTATTGGAACCAAGAAAGTGGGCAATGTCCATATGGGAAAAACAATGGAACAAAAGCATGTGATTTCAGTACGCAGGGACTCAATGCAGAAGCAAGAAATATGATAGGAGATACAAAATGGTACTTAGTGGGAAGTATAGCTTATAAGGATGTAACAACAGAAATGTTTTATGAAAGAGAGAGAGGAAAAGAAGTATATCAAAGTAGTAGTCATCCAAGACAAACAAATTGGATTGGTAAGGTAGGATTAATGCATCCATCTGATTATGGGTATGCGACAGGAGGAGGAAGTACAATAAGCAGAGAAAACTGTTTAGCGAAAGAGCTTTACAATTGGAAAAGTGATACAGGCTATAATGACTGTTATACAAACGATTGGTTAAATGACAGTAGTACTAATCAATTGACCATAGCTACGAATTCGGGTGATCCCTACAGTGTGTTCATTGTCTTCCGTATTGGCTTTGTCCACAACGGCTATGCATATAACTCGGGCTACAGTGTCAGACCCGTCGTTTATCTAAAATCGAGTGTCACACTTTTAAGAGGTACAGGAACAAGTAGTGACCCGTTTGTCTTTTCACTCTAGTTCATTTAAATATAAATCTTGTCGAGATTAATGGGTAAATTTTTAAATACCCTTAAAAATAATGTTATTTTATAATCATAGTTTCCATAAGATATTTATATAGTGTGGAGTAAATAAAAAGGAAGCATCAAAGCAAAAAACTAGAATGTTTAGTTTGAAATTTAGGTAAAAGAGATAGATAATGTTCTATTCTTCTTTTGTTTGGCATACAAAAAACTAGGTGGTAAAATGTCGAAAGAAGATTTTAAAGCGTTTGTCCAAAAACACCCTGTGTTAGTAACAAAGGTACATGAAAAAGAATTTACCTGGCAAGAGTTATATGAAGCATACGATTTATATGGAGAAAATGCACCTATTTTTAAGCAAAGTTCTGGGATTTCGCAAGGGACTCGACAGGCGCATTCTAATTTTCATGAATTTTCTGAACTTTTAAAAAGTATTGACCTAGAAACTGTACAGAAAGGTGTAAATGGATTACAAAAAGCAGTTGCCCTATTACAAGATATTGGCTCTTTCAAAGAACCTGCGCCAAAACCTTATGAAGAACGCCCCATTTACAAATACTATGAAGACTAATGCAAGTAGATGTGCAATTAAAAATTTTAAGAAATCCTATGCTCCTTCGCTATTTACGAGAAAACTCCTATTGGTATAAATATCTTCATCGAGGAAGAGATGCGTTTCCCTTTTTTGAAAAACAGATGAAAGAACGGTATAAAGTAAGAATGCAAGATAAGATTGAAAATATTGCCGAAGGACTTAAGATGGTCCAAACAATGATGGATGTCATGCGCTAGACATCCTTTTTTGTAAAAACATCAAAACAGCACAGGTTTAAATGTTATTTTCTACACAATTTAAGAGTTTTATGCTAGAATAAAGACATGGAAAAAGTAGAGATAGAAGTAGAAAAATTGCTTACACTTCTTAAAAATTCTATGCTGGTAGAAGAGTTTTTGACTTGGAAAGAAAAAGTAAAGGAAAATCAAGAACTTCTTTTTCAAATTAAACAGTATCAAAAAACAAACGACGAAGCAATTAAGAAAAAGCTATACCAAGATAAAACGTATCAAACTTATTTAGAAAAGGAAAGTAATCTTCGTATTTTGCTTTTTGGCATGAATCTACAATTTCGAAAGCTAAAGGAGAAAAAAAGATGCGAATTATCCAAGGAAAGTACAAAGGACGTTATTTAGAAGGGTTTACGATTGATGGGACAAGACCAACCATGGATCGTGTTAAAGAAAGCCTCTTTGCTATGCTTCAAAATAGAATGCGCGATTCTATTTGTCTAGACTTATTTGCAGGAAGTGGTAATCTTGGGATTGAAGCACTTTCTATGGGAGCTAAGAAAGTTACTTTTGTCGATGTGAATAAAAAAGCGGTACAAACCATTCAAAAGAACTTACATGGAATAGGAGAAACAGGGGAGGTTTTGCAGCTTGATTTTGAAAAAGCCTGTCTTTTGTTTGGAAAAGAAAAAAGGACCTTTACGCTTATTTTTCTAGACCCTCCATATAACAGCAATTCTCTTTCGAAAGCACTTTTCCTGATTCAGAAAGAAAATCTTTTAACGCAAGATGGCATGGTTGTCTGTGAAAGTGATGCTTTAGATAAGATTCAATATGAAAAAACGTATTATCAAGTAGAAAAAGAAAAAAAATATGGGGAAAAACATATTGTGATTTTAAAGAGAAAATAGTAAGGTAGGATTTCTAAAAAATTTGTTATAATAGAAGTAGGTGATAGAATGAAATTAGGAAATAAGGGTTTTGCAATCTCAACGATTCTTTATGGCATGATTTTAATGGCAACCATGATTTTGTTTTTGTTGGTTTCTAATCTTTCTTTTTCTAAAAAATCCACAGATGATTTTACAGCACAAATTGAAAAAGAACTCAATGCTTGTGTAGAAGATAAGAGTTGTTGATGCAACAGATATTGTTGATTTTAGCTTAATAAAATAAAAAGAAAGGTTTTAGTATTCCTTTCTTTTTATCATTTGGCGTGGATGTACATAAGGCTTCATCACATCCCTTTTTAAATCTTCTTGCAGTAGAAAATCTTCCGGTAAATCATAAAATTGTGTTTGATTGGTGGCACTTTCGAGTACGGTTTTATTCGGTTGTTTATCATCGGCTGTAAATTCTCTTGTGATGGTATAATGTGAAGTCTGTTCTAATATATGTTTTTCATCGAGTGCAAAAAAATGACTTCTAATTGTTCTTTTTTCAAAAATAGTATGCTGAACTTCTTTTAAAAAGTACTGGTTATAAGCTTGCAAGGTAACGGTCGCTTCATTTTGCTTTTGGGGAAAAAATATCACCCCATAATAAGTCATGTCTTTGTCATTTCGAACTTGAAATTGTCCATTGGATTGAAATAGTAATGATTCTATTTCAAAGGGTTCATCAATATACCCTAAAATTGCTTTGATTGTTTCTACATCATTCATTTGTATGTTTACTTCCTTTCATTCTATCTTTATTATAAAGAAAAGAAAAAGAAATGTCAAAAAGCATTTTGTAAAATCCATTTAGTATTTCTGTTTTTTTATGTTCTCCATTTCTTGTTGCATCCTAAGAATTGTTTTTTCTATGCTTTCCATAGTAGAAGTAGAACTTGATTTTTGACTGTTGTTTGAAGAAGTTGTTGTGACTTGAGAGGCATAGGTTTGCATGGTCATTCCCACTAACTGAAGCCAGTTTCCAACACTATCTTGTTCATCTTCGGTTAAATCGTTCGCAAGGAGTAATCCAAGTAAAAAAGCACTTCCTGTAAACGTATAGGGATCGATTTGCTCTAAAAAATGTTCCACATGAATCACCTAATTTTTTTCTTTTTATAATAGTTTATTCGAAAGTTTCATTCTTGTTTTTTTTGATATTGGAGAACTTTTCAAAAGAATTTAAAAAATTAGCAATTTTTGTTGACAAGTGCTAACAAAATGCATATACTAGTTTTAGCACTCCAAAAAAGGAGTTGCTAAACATGAAGGAAGGGATGCTCTTGTTAAGTAAAAGACAATCACAAATTCTAAAATTGATTGTAGAGCATTATATCAAATTGGCAAAGCCAGTCAGTTCCAACCAAATCTGTAGAATTTTGAAATGTTCCAGTGCGACAGTTCGAAATGAAATGGTTTTCTTGGAAGAGAAGGGACTCTTAGAAAAGACACATACTTCAAGTGGAAGGGTTCCGAGTGAAGAAGGCTATCGCTATTATGTTGACCATCTTTTAGAGCCAAAAAAGATGAATGGGGAAGAGATGTTAAAATTACAAATCATCTTTCGAAATCAACAGTTGGAACTATCAGATTGTATCAACAAAAGCTTACAAGTAATTAGTGATATGACTTCGTATACGACCATTGTCCTTGGAAAAGCAAGCCATGAAAATTTGCTCAAACAAATTGATGTTGTTCCATTGGATGAGGTACACTTGATGGTTTTAGTGGTGACGGATAAGGGAAAAGTAGAACACAAAACCATTCAAATAGAAAATGTCAATTTAGAAGATGTCAAGAAAACAATCAATTTAATCAATCGCTTGATTGTAGGAACTCCAATTGATGAAGTCAGTAGTAAACTAGAGTTTGAAATCAAACCTATTATTGGAGACTATGTCAAGGAACATGAAAAAATTTACAATGCACTTTATCATGTGTTCACCGATTTTACAGCACCTGATATCAATGTGGTTGGAAAAACAAAATTTTTAGAGCAACCAGAATTTGAAAATGTAGAAAAGATTCGTTCTTTGTTTACCAAATTAGAAGATCAGAATCTTTTGAAAGATATTCGAGAAGATGATCCGAATGATATCAAAATTTACATTGGAAGTGAAAATAACATTGATGAAGAAGTAACGGTTATCAAAACGAACTTTCATAGTAAAGGAGAAGAAGGAACCATTGCCATTGTAGGACCCAAAAGAATGGAATACGATCGCGTGTTAAGTCTTTTGGAATATCTCAAGGAAAATATAGAAAGGTAGCGTATGAAAGAAGAAACAAAAGAAGAAATCTTGGAAGAAGAACAACCGAAGAAACCTTGCGAAAAGGAAGAGGGGTGTACTTGTTCCAAAGAAAAAAAAGAAAAACATAAAAAATGTAATAAAAAATTTGAAGAAGAACTTTTGAAGGTAAAACAAGAAAATGAAGAACTGCAAGAAAAAATAAAATATGCCCAAGCAGAGTTAATCAACTATCGAAAGCGAAAAGAAGAAGAGATGAGTAGTGCTCTAAAATATGCCAACCAAGACTTGATTTTAGAAATCTTACCCATCTTAGATAACTTTGAACGGGCCATTCAGTTAGATGATAATAATCTTACGGATGAACTTTCTAAGTTCTTAGCAGGATTTAAGATGATGTATGCCATGCTTGCAGATGTCATGAAACAGTTTGGTGTCGAAGAAATCGAAGCCAGTCAAAAAGAATTTGATGCAAGTTGCATGGAAGCTTTGATGACAGACCAAGATACTGCTTTCCCAAATGGGACAGTGTTAGAAGTCTTATTAAAAGGATACAAATTAAAGGATCGGGTGATTCGCCCTTGTTCTGTAAAAGTAAATCAATTAGAAAATGAAGGAGAGGATAAAAATGAGTAAAATTATCGGAATTGATTTAGGTACAACCAACAGTTGTTGTGCTGTATTAGAAGCAGGAGATGCAAAAGTAATTGCAAATCCAGAAGGAGGAAGAACAACACCATCTGTTGTTGCTTTCAAAGGAGATGAAAAAATTGTAGGAGATGCTGCCAAAAGACAAGCCATCACCAACAAGAATACCATTTCTTCCATTAAACGTTTAATGGGAACTAAAGAAAAGAAAGAAATCAATGGAAAGAAATATACCCCAGAAGAAATTTCAGCAATGATTTTAAGTTATATCAAAGACTATGCTGAAAACTATTTGGGTGAAAAAGTAGATCGTGCTGTCATTACGGTCCCAGCTTACTTCAATGATGCCCAAAGACAAGCTACGAAAAATGCTGGAAAAATCGCAGGACTTACTGTAGAGCGAATCATCAACGAACCAACAGCGGCAGCCCTTGCATATGGACTGGATAAACAAGATAAGAACCAAACGATTTTAGTCTATGATCTTGGAGGAGGAACTTTCGATGTTTCTATCCTAGAACTTGGAGACGGTGTTGTTGAAGTCAAATCTACAAACGGAAATAACCACTTAGGTGGAGATGACTTTGATAACTTGTTAATGGACTACTTCATTGCAGAATTTAAAAAGGAAAATGGCATTGACCTATCTAAAGATAAAATGGCAATGCAGCGATTAAAAGAAATTGCAGAAAAAGCCAAGAAAGACTTATCTGGAATGACATCTACGCAAGTTTCTGCACCATTTATTTCTCAAGGAGAAGATGGACCACTTCATTTAGATATGAACTTAACGCGTGCCAAATTTGAAGATTTGATTCGTGATTTAGTAGATTCTACCCTTGATAATGTTCGTCAAGCTTTAAAAGATGCTGGTATGAAGAAAAGCGATATTGACAAAGTCATCTTTGTAGGTGGATCAACTCGAATTCCACTGGTTTACGAAGTTGTCAAGAAAGAACTTGGAAAAGAACCATCTCGTGAAGTCAACCCTGATGAAGTTGTGGCTATGGGTGCTGCCATTCAAGGTGGTGTCTTAACAGGAGATGTCAATGATATTGTCTTACTTGATGTAACACCACTTTCTCTTGGACTAGAAACACTAGGTGGTGTCATGACAACCTTAATTCCAAGAAATACAACCATTCCAACTTCGAAGAGTGAAGTCTTCTCCACCGCTGCTGATAACCAACCTGCTGTAGATATTCATGTACTACAGGGAGAAAGAAGTATGGCGGCAGACAACAAGACACTTGGAAGATTTCAGTTAACCAACATTCCACCTGCACCACGTGGTGTGCCACAAATCGAAGTGAAATTCGATATTGATGCGAACGGAATTGTCAATGTCAATGCCAAAGATCTTGGAACTGGAAAAGAACAATCCATTACAATCACTTCCAATACGACCCTTACTGATGAAGAAGTAGAACGTATGATGAAAGAAGCTGAAGAAAATAAAGAAGCGGATAAAAAACGGAAAGAAGAAGCCGATACTAGAAATGATGCAGAACAGATGATTTTCCAAACTGAAAAAGCCATCAAAGATTTAGGGGATAAGGCAGATAAGAAAGAAGTCAAAGAAGCAGAAGAGTTAATCAAAGACTTAAAAGAAGCGCTTGAAAAAGACGATATCGAAGAGATTAAGAAGAAAAAAGATGCTTTAACCGAAAAAGCGATGGCACTTGCTGCGAAGGTTTATGAGCAAATTCAAAAAGAAAATGCTTCTAAAGAAAACCAAGATGAATCACAAGAAGATAGCAGTGAGAAAAAAGACGATGTAAAAGATGCTGATTATGAAGAGAAGTAAATTACTTTCTCTTCTTTTCAAAACAATGTGTTAAAGAGAAGGAGAATTCATGAAACCAATCCAATCAAGAGAAGAAGTAAAGGAAGAAGATACGTGGGATTTAAGCGACTTTTATCCAAATGAAAACGCGTATTTAAAAGATGTAGAAGAAATAAAAAATCTGATTCAAAAGATAAAGAAAATGAAGGGAACTTTCTTAGAAAATGTAGATACTTTTCTTGCTTGTCTTACATGTAATACAACACTAAATAGAAAACTAGGAAAAGCGTATATTTATGCTAATTTAAAGTTTGATGAAGATCAAGGAAATGCCAAAAGCCAAGAAAGAAAAGGAAAAATTGAACTGTTACAAAACGAAGCGGTTCAAGAAACTGCCTTTATAAGACCTAGTATTTTAGAAGCAGATGAAAAAACAATTCGAACGTATTTAAAAGATGAACGTCTTCAAGATTATCGTCATACGATTTTAGATTTGTTGCGCTATAAAGACCATACTTTATCTTCACAGGAAGAAAAATTACTGGCAAGTTTTCGCAATGTTTTCAAAAGTCATGATAAAACAGCATCCTACGTCCGCAATGTAGATTTAACATTCGGTAAAGTTACCAATGAAGAAGGTGAAGAGATTGAGCTAACCAATAGTAATTATGCGAAATTCATTGCCTCTAACTCTAGAAAGGTAAGAAAAGACGCTTTTGAAACGCTTCATAAAGGATATGCATCTGTGAAAAACACACTATCTTCGACCTATGAAGCCGTGGTAGAACAAGATGTGATCAATGCTAAAGTAAGAGGGTATCAAGATTCTTTATCTATGTATTTATACGAAGATAAAATAGATGGTGCACTTTATGAAAAGTTAATTCAAAAAGTAAAAAGCAAACTTCCAAGTCTATTTCGATATTTTTCTCTTAAAAAAGAAATTTTAGGGGTTGATCAGCTTCATTTATATGATTTATATGCACCTCTTGTCGAAGAAAGCACAAAAACATACACCTTCCAAGAAGCGCAAGAGATGGTACTGTCTGCACTTTCTATTTTGGGAGATGACTATGAGTCCTTATTAAAAAGAGCATTTAAGGAAAGGTGGATCGATAAATATCCTAATCAAGGGAAAAGAGGGGGCGCATATTCTTGGGGATGTTATGACAGCAATCCACATGTACTTTTAAACTTTAATGGAACCATGGAGTCTATTTCTACCATTGCCCATGAATTAGGACATTCTCTTCATAGTTACTATTCCATTCATAACAACTGTTATCAAGATCACAACTATGTCATCTTTCTAGCAGAAATCGCATCCACTGTGAATGAAATGCTATTTTACAATTACTTTTTGAAACATTCGAAAGATAGAAAAGAAAAACTTTTGGTTTTAAACGAGATGCTCGATCTGTTTAAAGCAACCATCTACAGGCAGACCATGTTCGCAGAATTTGAATTAAAAGCCCATAAGTTAAGAGAAGAAGGAAGCGCATTAACGCAAGATGCGTTAAGCCAAATGTACTATGCATTAAACCAAGAATACTTTGGAAGTGATGTCGTTGTTGATGATGAAATCCGGTATGAGTGGTTAAGAATTCCGCATTTTTATACGCCATTTTATGTCTATCAATATGCAACTGGACTTTCGGTAGCTTGTTACATTGTAAAAAATATATTGGAAGAAAAGGAAGGGTTCAAAGAGAAATATTTAGAATTCTTAAAAACAGGGGGTAGAGATTATCCACTTGCCCTTTTGAAAATGATTGATGTTGATATAGTAAATGGAACTGTGATTGAAGATGCGATTTCCTATATGGAAGAATTATTGGAAGAATTTGAAAAAACATACAATGAAAAGTAGGTGAAGTAAATGGCAAAACGAGATTTTTATGAAGTCTTAGGACTAGATAAAAGTGCAAGTCAAGATGAGATTAAAAGTGCTTATCGACGTCTTGCGAAAAAGTATCATCCAGATCTTTGTAAAGAAGAAAATGCCGAAGAAAAATTTAAAGAAGTCCAAGAAGCCTATAGCGTTTTAGGAGATGAAACTAAGCGCAAGCAATATGATCAGTTTGGACATGCTGCTTTTGATGGAAGCGCTGGCTTTGGTGGAGGAGGTGCCTATTCAGGTGGCTTCTCAGGCTTTGGTGGCTTTGATGATATTTTTGATAACATCTTCAGTGGCTTTGGCGGAGGATTTTCCTCATTTGGTGGAAGTACAAGAAGTAGGAAAGTGCGTGGTGATGATTTATTAAGACGAATTCGTCTCACGTTTGAAGAAGCAGTTTTTGGTTGCCAAAAGAATTTAGACTTAGATGTCATGGAAACTTGTTCAGAATGTCATGGAGAAGGTGGTTTTGACAGTACCACTTGTAAGACTTGTCATGGAAGTGGTACCATTACGCAAGAGCAAAGAACGATTTTAGGCTCTTTTATGACAAAGACGACTTGTCCAGATTGTCATGGAGAAGGGAAAACTTTCAAAAGAACTTGTCCAGAATGTCATGGAAAAGGACAGGTGAAAGTGCATAAAACGATTACAGTTCATGTACCAAGTGGCGTAGATACTGGCAATCGTCTTCGCGTTCCTGGAAAAGGTGCAGAAGGTGCCAACGGAGGAGAGCCAGGAGATTTATATTTGGAGTTTGCTGTTCAAGACCATTCTTTTTTCAAACGAGATGGAGATGACTTATATTTAGAAGTCCCAATTTCAATTGTGGATGCAACACTGGGTACAAAAATAGAGATTCCAACCTTAAATGGAAATATAAAGTTAACCGTTGCATCCGGTACCCAAAATGGTGAACAGCAACGAATTAAGGGAAAAGGAATTTATAATGAATCTACAAGGCGTACTGGAAACTTATATGTCATTATAAAAGTAGTGATTCCAACGAAGTTAACTCGTAACGAGAAAAAATTATTCGAAGCACTTTCTAACGAAACTTTGGAAAGCCAAGAAATGAAAAGATTTGAAAAATTTGTACAAGAAAATGACCAGTAAGGATTGTATTTTTCTAGCAAGATGCTATGATATTTAATCAAAGGAGGTGAAGGATGATGACTTTGACAGAGTACAAAGAGAAGATCAACCATATTTTTGGTACCCAAGAATATGCGCACGTACTTGTAGAGTCAACGAAAAAGACGTGGGAACAAATTAGATGCTCTTATCCTTCTATGCAAGAAGGTAAAACGGAGAGTGATCATTTTCTAAATGCTACTTATGCACTTTCTAAACGGTTTCCTGTGAACGCTGATTTTATAGAAGTACTTGGACAAACATATTCTTTTTGCAGCCATCCTGAAGCTAAGAAATTGGCTTACCTAGATAGAACTTTTTTAAGGTCTCAACAGATGATTGAAAAGAAGGGATGCGAATCTGTTACAAAAATGGTACAGTATAGTCAAAGATACACCTCTTACGAAAAAAGATTACAAGCCTATTATATTTTCTGTTCGATGGTTATGCCCCAAGATTTTGACTTTTCCGAATTCAATTTTGACCAATTGTTAGATGAAAAAGTACGAAAGTATGAAATAAAAAGAAGTGTCAGACCCGTGCAATAGGCTGACACTTCTTTTCTTTAATAAATAATAGTATGTAAAATTTTTTGGGTGTTTTTGAAATTGAGTTTTGCAATCTCTTGTAATTTTTGTTCTCCATATTGTGTGACGATTTCTTCACCAATTCGATTTACTTCATTTCCAGCACCTTTTGGAAGTGGAATGTGTATGGAATCACTTAACTTATCCATTTCTTTTAAGAAAAGATACCGGCTAATAATAGAAGCAGCAGCAACAGCCAAGTTTTTATCTTCGGCTTTGGTCATAAAAGTAATCCCTTTTTGAATATAAGGTGCATCTTTTAAATAGGCATAATAGCGGTGTTCTCTTGCAAATTCATCTACAATAATGTAGTCAATTTCAGGTTTTTGTTGCATGATTTCATAAAGCACACGGTTATGAAGTAGGGCTTTAATCTGATTCATGTTGACATCTTTTTTGTAGGTTTCATTGTACTCTTTGTTGGACAAAATAAGACTTTTATAGGAAATTTTCTTGGCAATCTGCGGTGCAATTTTTAAAATCTTTTCATCTGTTAATTTCTTAGAATCTCGAACACCCAGCGATTCTAAAAAGGGAATATCTTCTTTTTTTACATAACAACTGGAAACAACAATGGGACCAAAGTAATCCCCTGTACCCACTTCATCACTTCCAACAGAAGAGCAAAAGTAATATTTCTTTTCCGTTTCTTTTTTTTCATCTTGCATCGGTTTTTTTGTTTGTCCATCTATTTCCATCCACATATTCGCGTCAATATCTGCACTTTTTCCTTGAAACATGACTTTACCAGATTCATACAAGGTAATCACAGTATCTAAATCTTTGGCTTGAAAAACAACATAGGGAATGACTTTGTCCTTTTTCTTATCCTTATAATACGCTATTAATTTTTTTCTTGTTTCATCACTTACTCGAATTACTTGATTCATAGGACACCACCTTGTTTTTATTTTATCATAATTTTAAACTTTTTTGATAAGCTTTGAGTTGCTTTTTAAATTTCTTGGTTCTATCTATGTGATCTGTAAAGAAAAAGGTAACCGTGCCTTCTTGCTTTTTAGAGGGCATTTTCTTTTCTTCAAAGATAGATGCCGCTCGCATGGCAGTTCCTTTTCCCCCTTCAAATAAGGTTGCATGGGGTAAGATTTTTTTGATTTCTTTTTGAATGAGCGGGTAGTGGGTACAGCCAAGCACAAGCGCTAACTCTTTTTCCTGTTTGTAGCAAGAAAGCAACGTTTCAAGTTCTTTCTTTATTTTTTTAGCGTTTCCTTCTTCAATCAAGGAAGCTAGCTGTAACGAAGGACATAATTGGAAGGTTTCAATTTGGTATTGTTCGATTAAGTTTCTTGTTTTGCTACTTTTTAGTGTCTGCGGGGTTGCAAGCACAATCATCTTCTTGAATTTCTTAGCATCATAGACCATTTTAATCGCTGGTTGAATGGCTATAATGGGAACTTGGAATTTTTTTCTTAAATCATCTGCGAAAGTACTTGCTGTATTGCATGCTAGCACAATCATTTGGCACCCATGTTCGATTAAAAACGAAACTCTTTTTGTAACAATTTGTTTTAAAACGGTTTCATCCTTATTCCCCAAAGGAGCATATTGATAGTCCGCAAGATACAAGTAATCTATCTGGGGCAGTCTTTTTAAAAGTGGGGCGAGTACTGTAATTCCACCCATTCCCGAATCATAAAGTCCTATCATGTTCTTCCTTCTTTCTATTTTATTTTATACATATAATTTAGAAAGCTGTCAACTTTTGATAAAATAGAGTTCGTTTCTTTTCTAAAATTTGAGAATAGGGTATAATAAAAAGAGGAGGGAAATATGAATATTTTTGATGTGATCATTATATTATTAATATTATGCATGGGTGTTCTTGGTTTTCGTCGAGGCGTTTTTAAAGAATTTGTTATGATTGCAGGAACCATTTTGGTCCTGACCCTTTCTTTTCAACTGAAAGACCCCATTGCGAATTTCTTTTGTATTCATTTGCCATTTTTTGATTTTCAAGGCATCTTGCATGGTGCGACTAGTTTAAGTATCGTATTTTATCAAATCCTTGCTTTTCTTTTGATAGCCGCCATTTTGTTTGCAGTTCTTCGCATTGTCTTACAGGTAACAGGAATTTTTGAAAAGTTTTTAAAATATACCATTGTATTGGGAATCCCCAGTAAAGTGTGTGGCTTTTTCGTAGGCTTGTTAGAAGGTGGCATCATTCTATTTTTTGTACTTGTTGTCTTATCTGTTCCACTGCAAAATGTCGATCTTTTTATGGCATCTTCCATTCGCACATACATGGTATCCGAAATGCCACTTTTAAAAGATTCTGTTGGGGGCATGAATCAAGCTATGGAAGATATTTACAAATTGGCGAAAGAGAAAGCGGATGATGATCAATTCAATTATGATGTGATGGACGTGTTACTCAAGTATAAAATTATTAAGACGGATTTAGCCAAAGAGCTCGTTTTAAAGAAGAAAATAGATAGAATCCCAGGAATTCAAAGTTTGATTCAAGATTATGAAAAGGAGGAAAAAGAATGATTCATTTAGAAAACGAAGATTTTAAAGAACTGGTTAAAGAGGGAAAAGTATTGGTTGATTTTTATGCGACTTGGTGTGGACCTTGTCAAATGTTAGCGCCTGTATTAGAAGAGTTTGCAAAGGAACATAAAGACATCAAAGTGATTAAGGTGGATATTGATTTACATGAAGACCTTGCCCAAGAATTTGGAATTATGTCCGTTCCTACCATGCAAGTTTATCAAGATGGTGTTTTAAAAAGAACAGAGAGTGGTTTTTTGCCAAAAGAATTGATTGCGACTTGGTTTCAGGAAGATTAAAATCATTCTAAAAAGAACATTTTTTCATAGAGAGAATCTCTACCATTTGCGTAAGAGGTTCTTTTATTTCTTCTACAATTTTTGCTTGGATGGTGATTTTTTCATCAAATTGCTTCGAAAGAATTATGCTATCTTTTAAAAGGTATGTAACTTGTTCTAAATTGGCGTAAGACACTTCAAAAAGGACTTCATATCCTTCTTTCAAGGGTAAAAGGGTTGCTTCCTGAATGGTTTTTTCTGCGATTTGTTGATAGGCACGAATCAGGCCTCCTGTTCCTAATTTGATGCCTCCAAAATAGCGAACAACAACGAGTAAGGCACCTTTGATTTTATATTTTTCTAACATGTTTAAAATAGGAAGTCCTGCCGTTTTACTAGGTTCTCCATCATCATGCGTGCCAACTTCATTCTCCATTCTATACGCGTAGCAGTAGTGGGTGGCTTTTTTGTAGGTTTCTTTAATTTTCGATAACTCGTGTTTCACATCTCCACGAAAAGGAAGTAAAATCCCAATAAATTTTGAATTTTGAATTGTAAGTGTAGTCTGGACTTCTTTTTCTGGTTTCATAAATTTCACCTGATTTTAGTATAGCAAAAACGCTGATAAAAAGAAAGAAACCTCATATACTAAGACTAGGTGATTTTTATGGGAGAATATCGTTTAAAAAAGAAGAAAAACGCATCTTTCTTACATCTTCTTATCCTTTCTCTTTTTATATTAATCAGTGTTGCAATCCTTTTTCTTTTAAAAAAACTTGGCATCTTTTTCTTTATAAAACAGCTCTTTAGGGCTTTGCTTCCCTTTTTTTTAGGGGTTTTGCTTGCTGTTATTTTAGAACCTATCGCGAAATTTTTTTCGAAAAAATTGCCTCCTCTTGTTTCTTGCGTTCTTCCGTTTTTCCTGCTTTTTTCCGTGATGATTTTGCTTGCTATTTTTCTTTTTCCTCCTTTCATTGAAGAAGGTGGCAAGCTGCTTCAAACCTTGCCAAACTTGTTAGAACAAATGAAACTTTTTCTGGGAAAAATTTTTTCCTTTCCACCAATGGAACCCCTTCGTTTTAAAGTGTTTGCTTTCCTAGATCAAATTCCAACAGCGCTTTCTTCTTTTTGGGTTCATAGTTGTCCCCATTTTTGTACGTGTTGTATAGATGTTTGTATCACGCTCTTTTTCTCTTTTTTAATAGGCTTTTATCTTTTGTATGATGCCTCGCAAATCAAACGCTTTTTAAAAACACACCTACCTAAACCGTATCGGAGTGAAACACTTTGTATGTTTTCTTCTTTGAAAGTTTCCCTATCTCGTTATTTACTAGGGCTTCTTCTTGTCATGAGCCTTGTTTTTGTAACCCAGTTTATTGGACTTTCTCTTGCGCACATGAAATCTCCTCTTTTCTTTGCAAGCCTTTGTGCAATTACAGATTTAATTCCTTATGTGGGTCCTTATCTTGGTGGAATTCCTACTGTTTTGGTTGCTTTTAGTATTCGCCCTACAGTGGGGATTTCGGTACTTTTTTCGATTCTTATCGTACAACTTTTAGAAAACAGTTTTTATCAACCCTATATTATGGGAAAAACGCTGTTGCTTCCACCCTGGCTCATCTTAACAGGGATTGCTTTTTTTAGTCATTTTTTTGGAGTTTTAGGTATGGTTTTGGCAACGCCTATTTTACTTTTTTTAAAAACGTTCATTCCTTATATAAGAACTTGTATGAAAAAGAAAAGAAAGCAATAAATTCCTTTTTTATTCTATTCCGTTTTGGTATCATTATCTACGGATGGCGCTTGAATCAGTAGGAAAGTGCTTTGTAATAAAAGACGTATGCAGAATTTTTTAAGATGCAAGACAACGTGTTAAAAAATAGAGAAAGCGTGTTTACAAAGTTTTGGAAAGATGAAAAGGATATGTATACCTGAGTAGGATATTTCAAAGAAATAAGTTTTTCGTTGTTATCACGTGCATCTTTCAAAATATTTTCCTCGTTAGCAGTTGCACAATTTTTTTCTTTTTGATATGATAGAATTAATTAGAAAACAGTGAGAAGAGAAAGAAAAAAGGTATCTTTCATAAGAGAATCAGTGGGTGGTGTAAACTGATAAAGATCCTTTTGAATAGCTACTCTTTGAGTTTTCAAGGGGAGTGCCCATTATCGCAAAAAAGACCAAAGTAGGATGGTACCGTGAAAAGTTATCCTTTCACTCCTATTGCTTATGGTCTTTTCTTTATAAAGAAGGAGGGATTCAATTTGGAGCTTTATTTAATTGGCGGGAAAGCAAGAAGTGGGAAAGATACGGTTGCGAAACTCATTCAAGACTATGCACAGAATTCCTTAAAAAAAGTCGCGATTCTTCATCTTACAGAACCTTTAGAAGAACTTGCCAAAAACTATTTTGGCTGGGATGGTAAGGAAAAGACAAAACCAAGAGAACTCCTGCAGAAGTTAGGCATTGAAATTATTCGGGAAAAAATGGGGGAAAAAGATTTATTAAAACGACATCTTGTAGATAAAATTGAAATTTTATCGTCTTTCTTTGATGGCATTGTCGTGGCAGACTTACGGTTAATTGAGGAGTTTCAGTATTTAAAAGATAAATATCCGAAGGCAAAGCAGATTCATGTATTAAGAGAGGATTTTGATAATGGTCTTTCGATGGAAGAAAAGATTCATTTGACTGAAAAAGATTTAGAGCGAGACTATTCCTATGATTATGTCATTCAAAATACCTCTTTGGAACAGTTAGAGATGCAAGTTAAAAAAATTGTAGAAGAAAGTAGGTGGGTGGAATGAAACAGTTAGTTGCTGTAGTTGGAATGGCAGGAAGTGGCAAAAGTGTG
The DNA here is from genome assembly GCA_947627225.1 of uncultured Bacilli bacterium. Lineage (GTDB taxonomy): Bacteria > Bacillota_I > Bacilli_A > RF39 > UBA660 > CANQVB01. Next base: position 122 of record CANQVB010000028.1, on the reverse strand, counting down.
GTGACGTCCTATTTAGAAAAAAGAGGATGGAATAAAATTTATTTTGGAGGCGCTATTTTAGAAGAAGTAGGTAAAAGAGGCCTTCCCCTTACGCCAGAAAATGAAAAAAAGGTCAGAGAAAG
>CANQVB010000027.1 GCA_947627225.1 uncultured Bacilli bacterium | reverse complement strand
AGAACTAAAAATGCCTGTTTTTTCTTTATCTATAAGTGTTTAAGCAATTTTTACTTCACACTAGAAATTCTAGAGCCGATAGTTTGACAAATCCTTCTTTTTTTTGTATAATAAGCAACGCAAATTACAAAAGGGGGATTTAGAAAATGAAAAATGTAACTTTAAATTTCAAAAAAATGATGGCACTTCTTGTAACGACTGGGACAATGGGTCTTGCTATGACAGGATGTAAGAATCATACGAACAGCATTCCTAAAGGGGAAGTGATTCAAGAAACATCCTGTGAAAACACACAAGATGAAGATGCAAAAGAAATGGAAACAGAAGCTGTTGCAACGGAAGCACCTCAAGAAACATCAAACGCATCGATTCAAATTTCGCAACGAAAAATAGAAAACAATCCTGTTGGTGTGAGTGTAATGGCAGAAGGTGGAGCATCTTTATTAGAAGAGCATTATCAAAGCATTAATTCTCTACTTTCGAATACAAGTGATGCTTCTCTTTTGTTATGTGGAATTTCTATGGATCAGCTTGATTTTTCCAAAATTGATGCTACAAACATTACGACACTTTTGTTGAAAGAATGTACAGGAAAGATGGACTTTGAAAAGGTGAACACTTGGGCGCAATTAAAGAAAGTAGAAATTACAGAAACAGATTTTGAACATATCAATGCGCTTTCCTCTTTAAAAAGTCTTAGTCTAAAAAGAACATATTTAAACAATACGTTTTCTTTTAGCGAACCACTGGAACAAATTCTTGATGACTTAAAAGATACATCCATTCAGTATCTTGCAATTGAAAACTTTCAAGTTTCTAATGTTCCACTTGATTTGTCCGTACTCAATATTCGTTGTGATTACTTTAATATGCCAACTTCTTTAACTTGTTCTGCCAAAAAGCTTTATCTATCTTCCTTAGATTATAAAGAAAGAACGCAACCCGTACCTTTGATTATCAATCATCAAACCGATCAAGTAGAAGCCTCTTTTTACAATTTTGATATGGGTTCACAAGATGCTTTCGATTGGAATGCTTATGCTTCTATCGAGTTATCGAATTGTAATTTAACGGGTTCTATTGAACAGATGCGAAACTATCCGCAGGTCAGTTTTTCCAATATCACCTTGAATCATATACAATCTAGTACGTATAGTAATCAAGTTGAAGAAGGAGAAGACAATCGTAGTGATCTTGTTTATGTAAAAAAAGAAAGTACTGGAGAAGAATTGGAATTATTCCGTATTTCTAGTGAGCAAGCAAAAGAAAATATAAAAAAGTAATGAAAAGAAAAACATTGTTATCTGCTCCATTTTTATACGAGGAGGAAAGAAAATGAAAGTGAATGTAAATTTGAAAAAATGGATGACACTTCTTCTAACGACAGGAACGATTGCACTTTCTATGGCAGCCTGTGAAGGCCATCCTAAAGATGTAAGGGAGGAAAGTGTATCCACACTCCAACAAGAAGATCAAGACGAAGTGCAAACTACAAAAACTTCTAACCTTCAAGTTTCTTTGTATAAGCAGGATGGAATGATATTTATAGAGCCTTGCAACGAAGAAGATACCTTTACTTCCGAAGATTATAAGTGCATCAATTCCAATCTTGCTGCAACTACGAATACGATGGTTATACTAAGAGAAATCAATGTGGAAAATTTGGACTTTTCTAAGCTAAATGCTACCCATATTGAAACCCTTAAATTTGATCACTGTAAAGGAAGTGTTGCTGTACAAAACTTAAAAGCTTGGAAAGAACTCACCACGTTAAAGTTTGTGAATACAGATTTTAAGCAAATAGATGCGCTTTCTTCACTAAAAGCCGTTAGTATAGAGAAAGAAAAGAATTTTTCGTATCACTTTTCTTTAAACCAATTCTTTGAAGCGCTAGAAAAAACATCTGTTGATACCCTTTCTATCAGCGGTTTTTCCGTTTCTCATGTTCCACTTCCTCTACGAAGATTGGATGTAACTTATGCGGATAAAGAGAGTATTCCTAATTCTTTTCATTGTTCTGCAGAGGCGCTAACTTTATCCATTTCAACCATACAAGAAGAGGAAAAACCACCTTTACCTGTGATTTTAAATGATGCGAAAGACAAAAAGTTTTGCGAGTTTTACAAGTTTAATCTTCGTGTTGCGCAAGATTTTGATTGGAATCAATATACATACGTTTGCTTGATACAGTGTAATCTGAATCATTCTATAGAAGCAGTAAGAAGGTTTAAAAATGTAGACCTTCAAGACGTAACCTTTACAGGCGAGAAGAATACAAAGTATTCGACGAAAAGCAATCAAGATGGGGAAACAGTTTATATCAAAATGAATCAAAACGAAGAAGAAATCGAGGCCTTTCAAATGTCGGAGGTAGGATTTAAAACCTATATTAAGAAACAATTTTAGAAGAAACTGGGAAAAAGTAAATTCTTTGCAAGAAGCGTTTACTTTTTTTCTCTATCTTGTTGTATAATATTATTAAAGATAAATATGAGGTGAAAAAATGAAAAGAATCATGGACGGAAATGAAGCATGTAGTTATGTAGCTTATCATTTTACAGAAGTTGCAGGAATTTATCCAATTACGCCAGCTTCTCCTATGGCAGAGCTTGCAGATAGATGGGCCAGTGATGGCAGAAAGAATATGTTTGATAGACCGGTTCGGATTGTACAGATGGAAAGTGAAGCGGGTGCTGCTGGAATGGTACATGGAAGTTTGCAGGCAGGATGTCTTACAACGACCTATACAGCGAGTCAAGGACTTCTTCTTATGCTTCCAAATCTCTACAAAATGGCTGGAGAATTATTGCCTGGTGTCATTCATGTTGCCGCAAGAAGTCTTGCGACACATGCCTTATCTATTTTTGGAGATCACCAAGATGTTTATGCTGCAAGAACAACAGGAGTTGCAATGCTTGCTACATCCTCTGTCCAAGAAGTGATGGATTTAACCGCAGTTGCGCATCTTTCTGCCATCAAAGGACGTGTTCCCTTTCTTCATTTTTTTGATGGCTTTAGAACCAGTCATGAACTTCAAAAAATCGAAGTCTTAGATTTAAAAAAATTAGAAAAATTCGTGGATAAAAAAGCCCTTGCTTCCTTTCGAGAAAGAGCATTATCAAGGACAAATCCTGTTACGAGAGGAACTTCTCAAAATGATGATATTTACTTTCAAAATACAGAAGTAAGAAATATTTACTACGAGGCCCTTCCTTCGATTGTCGAAGATTATATGCATGAAATTAACGCCTTAACGGGACGAAATTATGCACCTTTTAATTATTATGGAGATAAAAATGCAACCAAAATTTTGATTGCAATGGGAAGTGTCTCAGAAACCATTCGTGAAACAGTCGAGTATCTTGTTTCTCAAGGAGAACATGTTGGGTTTGTTCAAGTACACCTCTATCGTCCTTTTTCGTATAAACATCTTTTAAAAGCAATTCCTAAGACGGTAAAGAAAATTGCTGTTTTAGATCGTACGAAAGAAGCAGGCTCTATGGGAGAACCCCTTTATTTAGATGTTGTATCTGCATTAGAAAGCATTTCCAAAAAAATTGAAGTTTATGGAGGAAGATATGGACTTTCCAGTAAAAATACAACCCCAAGTATGATCAAGGGTGTCTTTGATTTCCTTGATGCCAAACCACATCACAACTTTACTGTTGGTATTTTAGATGATGTGACACACTTAAGTATTCCAAGTGATCCTTCGTTTCATCTTCCAACGCAAGAAACTGCATTTTTAATCTATGGCTATGGAAGCGATGGCATGGTGAGTGCATGTAAAGATGTAATGAAATTAACAGGAAACGCAACAGATGCATATGTACAAGGTTATTTTCAGTATGATTCTAAAAAATCTGGAGGCGTTACAATTAGTCATCTTCGTTTTTCAAAATCTGAAATTCATGCCAGTTATTATGTAGAACGTGCAAAAATTGTAATGTGTACCAAAGACGCCTATCTTTCTAGACTGCAAATGTTAGATGGACTCGTTGAAAACGGTATATTTATTGTGAATACGAATCGGGATGCGGCCTCTTTACTTTCCCTTTTTTCACAACATGACTTAAACATTATCAAAGAAAGAAACATTCGAATTTATAAGATCGATGCTTCTCATCTTGCAAGAAAGCATGGCATTCCAGGAAAAATCAGTGCTATTATGGAAGGCATTTTATTTACGTATGGACATCTTTTAGATAAAACGTATGCCATTGCGAAAATGAAAGAGAGTATTCAAAAAAGATTTCAAGGAAAAGGGGGCAATTTGGCGCAGAAAAACATTGCTGCTTTAGAGGAAGCACTTTGTCTTTGTGAAGAAGTTCACGTAGAAGGAAATGTGGAACCAACAGAAGAAGTAGAACAAGACTTCTTTGATAAAATGGATACCGGAAAAGGAAATACCCTTCCAACTTCTGCGTTCTTAAATTATGCAGATGGATCGCTAGAAGGAGGTCTTTCTCAGCTTGAAAAAAGAGACATTGCTGATTTTGTTCCTTGCTACAACAAAGAAAATTGTATCACCTGTAATCTTTGTTCACTGGTTTGTCCGCATGCTGTCATCAGGCCTTTCTTGTTAGATAAAGAAGAAGAACAAAAAGCACCTTCCCCCTTACAAGATGCGCTTCTTGATGCAGGAATCAAAGAAAAGAAGGTCAAATTTACCATCGGAGTTTCTTATCGCGATTGTACCGGATGTGGATTGTGTGCTTCTGTTTGTCCTGGAAAAAATAAGGAAAAAGCCCTCACCATGATTCCAAGACAAAAAGTAACGAAACAAATGGAAGATAACACAGCATACTTGTTCAATACAGTGACTGAGAAAAGGCTTCTTGCCACCAACACGGTAAAAGGGAGTCAATTTAGAACACCTAAGTTTGCCTTTAGTGGAGCCTGTGCCGGTTGTGGAGAAACAGCGTATTTGAAATTATTGACCCAATTGTTTGGAGATCGCCTTTTGATTGCCAATGCGACAGGATGTTCTTCTATTTATGGTGCAAGTGCGCCATCAACGCCTTATACCGTTGCTTGGGCCAATTCGCTTTTTGAAGACAATGCTGAATTTGGCTTTGGAATCAGAATTGCAGATGCATACAAGAAGGATGCCGTTCGAAGTCTTATCAAAAAATATGAACACAAAATTGAAAAAGAAGAACTTCCAATCTATCAAGCCTATTTGAAAGAGGTAACCGAAGAAACAGCAGAAGCCCTTTATCGCATCATTCCACATACGAAAATTCCAGGTTTAAAAGCGTACCGAAGTGCTGTTCTTCCACAGTCTGTTTGGTTAATTGGTGGAGATGGTTGGGCTTATGATATCGGATATAATGGCATTGATCATGTTTTAGCAAGCAAGGAGAATGTGAACATTTTAGTGCTTGATACCGAAGTGTATTCGAATACAGGTGGACAAGCAAGCAAATCGACAAAGTTGGGTGCTGTTGCGAAGTTCGCAGCAAATGGAAAACGAACCGCTAAAAAAGATTTGGCAAAAATTGCCCTCACGTATCCACATGTCTATGTGGCAACCATTTCACTGGGGGCAAACCCACAAGCTGCCATCAAAGCCATGAAGGAAGCAGAAGCTTACGAGGGCCCTAGTATTATAATTGCTTATGCGCCTTGTATTGCGCAAGGTATTTTAAAAGGGATGTCCAATTCTATCGAAGAAGAAAAAGAAGCAACCGCCTGTGGATATTTCCCAATTTTTCGGTATCATCCTGAAACGAAAGTGTTTAAAATGGATAGCAAATGTGACTTTTCCAAATACCAAGCTTTCTTACAAGGAGAAGATCGTTATCAGATGCTTTCTTCTCTTGAAAAGGAGGACAAAGAAAATCTTTTAAAGCAAAACGAGAAGAATGCACAAGAAAGATATGCCTACTATAAAATGCTTGAAGAACAACAAGAAATAGAAAAAGAAAAGTAAAGATTTATGATGGAATAAAAGCAGTGTAATAAAAAGTGGATAAACGGATAGTTTTCCACTTTTTTAATTGGTTACAATTTAAAGCAAAAAAAAGGAGCTATTCCCCCCTGAGGATAGCTCCATTAAAAAGAATAAAAAGGGGTTGGCTAGTGTGATACTAGCACCAATTCGCCTAAATCCGAATTGGTACTGTTTATAATAATGGCTTGTGCTTATTTTGTCAACACTTTTTAAAGTTTTTTTTTAAAAAAATAAGGTATCTTTTCTTCCCAAATAAGAAGCGTAACTGGGTATTTCTACTAAGTGTACCTCCTATCTATAACATACAATAAAATAGGTGATGATGATGAAGATTACACCGCAGGAATTTCATAAAAAATACCAACAAGAAAAACTGCTTCTTGTTGATATCAGACCACATGCATCGTATTTAAAAGGAAGTATTCAAGGGGCCAAAAATATTCCATACACAGTGCTTCGCAGGCTTCCTTCTAAATACTTAGAACCCGCAAAAACATATTATATTTTTTGTGAAGAAGGGTATTATACAAATAAGTTGATAGAGGAGTTAAAAGATCAAAACTATCACTTGATTGAAATTGAAGGTGGATATCAAGCATTATAATGTAACTTATGCTATAATGAATTTAGGTGATACAAATGGAATGGGTAGAAGACGCAGTTACATTCTTGACAGACTTTTTAGTAACAGGGGGACCTTTCTTTGGTATTTTTATTATACTCTTGGAATCTATTTTTCCAGCGCTTCCTTTGGGTGTTTTTATTGCACTCAATATGCGTGCTTTTGGAATGGTCTTTGGTTTTCTTCTTTCTTGGATGGCAACTTGTTTAGGATGCTTGTTGTCCTATGCTATTTTTTTTCACTGGGTGCGTTTTCTTTTGGACCGAATCGTAAAAAAGCATGGGAAAAATTTACGAAAAATCGAAAAGAAAATCCAAACCATTTCCTTTTCTAATTTAGTACTTGTCATTGCACTTCCCTTTACACCTGCTTTTTTGATTAATATTGCTTGTGGCATTTCTAAAATGCCCCTTAAAAAGTTTTTGCTTGCGATTCTTTTAGGAAAACTTTCTATTGTCTTCTTTTGGGGATTTGTTGGAACCAGTTTAATTGAAAGTATTACAGATATTCAAACGATTATGATTGTGGTGGTTCTTCTTGTGGTTGCTTATTTTTTATCGAAATGGATCAGTCGTCGAGTCGGTATTGAATAAATGTAAAAGGCATGGTATGATGAAAAAGAAAATAGTTACGAAATAGTAAGGTGAAAATATGGAGTATGTGATTCTTGCACTTTTAATTCTTTTAATTTTTTTGACCATTCTTTCTTTAATGAAAAATATCAATGAAAGTCATATTACGGAACGTCTTTCAAAGTTAGAAATTGAAATGATTAAAGAATTAAATACATTTCAAACAGATTTGAATGAAAATCTAAAAAAGGATTTCGATAGTTTGAATGAACAAGTAGAAAAAAGATTGCTTTTGATTCATGAAAAAGTGAATGAAAGACTCGATCAAAGCTTTGAAAAAACAAACAAGACATTTCTTTCTGTGGTAGAGCGTCTTTCCAAAATCGACGAAGCACAAAAGAAAATAGATACCTTATCGAATGATATTGTTTCTCTTCAAAGTATCCTGACAGATAAAAAAAGTCGTGGTATTTTTGGAGAGGTTACTTTAAAACATGTGCTTTCAAGTGTCTTTGGGGAAAAGAATGATGCCATTTACAAATTGCAATATCTTCTTCCAAATGGAACCATTGTAGATGCGATTCTTTTTGCGCCAGAACCACTCGGAACCATAGCCATTGATTCTAAATTTCCACTGGAACATTATGAAAAAATGGTCAATCGATCTTTGGGAAAAGAAGAAAGAAATCTTGCTGAAAAGCAATTCAAACAAGATATGAAAAAACATATTGATGCCATTCATGATAAATATATTTTGGAAGGAACCACCACAGACCAAGCCATTTTATTTTTACCGGCAGAAGCTATTTTCGCAGAAATCGGTGCCTATCATCAAGATTTACTAGAATACTCTTATAAAAAGAAAGTATGGATTACCTCTCCCACGACTTTGATTAGTACGCTTTCTATTATTCAAATGATTATCAAAAATATCGAAAGAGATCAATATACAAATGTGATTCATCAAGAACTGAATAAACTTGGACTAGAATTCGCAAGATATAAAGAGCGTTGGGATAAGCTTTCGAGAAGTATTCAAACCGTCAGTAAAGATGCTGAAAATATAACCATCACAACAGATAAAATTCAAAAAAAATTCGAACAAATTCACCAAGTAGATGTTTCCAAATTAAAAGATTCTTAAAAGAGAAGGGTTTCAAATAAAACTTCTTTTTTTTGTATAAAGAATTTATTTCTTTGTATACTAAAGATAGATTTGTAATAAGTTATTATAGGTGGTGGATATGCGGATTTTCTTGTTTCTTCTTGGTTTTCTTTTTCTATCGCTTTCTTTTTTATTGGCACTCGTATCCTTAAATGTATTGACAATTGGATATAGTGCTTTTGAATATATCAAGTATCTTTTTACAAATTCTGTTGTTCTCTATTTTGGAGTAGGCATATGCCTACTTACGATTTCATTTTGGAAAAAGGAGCGAAGATAAGTGATTTACATTTATGATATTTTACTAAATTTTACAGAAGAAATTCCATATGAATTTTTTGAGTGGCAACTGGATGATGAGCTTGAACATGCGAAAAAGATACCTCTTTATAAAGTGAATCGTACGACATTAAAATCTTTTCTTTATGGAGACGTTCAAATCATGGCTTCTTTCTTACAAGAAATTCAAAATAAAACAGAAGTGTACCGAAAAGGAATGATCGAACATTTGCCTTTTGTCGCTTTATTTACGGATGGTTGCATCGCACTTGCGATTGAATTTGATGCCACTGGAAAAAGTATGTATAAAAGTAGATTATTACTAGATGAGGAAGAAGAAGTGTTAGAAACAGCCTATAGCTTAAAAGAAATTTCGCTTTCTTATCATTGTACGAAAATGGAACTTCCTTCTTTTAAGACACGCTTAGAAAAGAAAATGCTTCATTTTTTAAAACAAGAATTTGAAAGTGCCCTACAAGAAGAAAATGTGGAAAAAGTAAAGTATTTTTATGAGGAATGTTTTGATGAAAAGTGGATCGGAATGAAGGAGGCTTCCCCCAAAATTTTAAAAAGCTTGGAACATATGAATGGGGCGCACAAAAAGTTATATACACTTCTTCTTAATTCTTATCAACTTCGTAAGTGAGTTTTAAAAAAGTATGGTATAATGGAAGTAAGAAAAGAGGAAGTAGAATGAATGTAGATGAGATTTTAAATCGAAAAGACCAACTCATAGGACAAGAAATCGTAGTGGAAGGGTGGATTCGAAATCATAGAAAACAGAAAGAATTTGGTTTCATTTCTTTCGCAGATGGAACTTGTTTTTCGACTGTACAAGTTGTGTATGAAAAGACGCTTCCTAGCTTTGAAGAAATTCAAAAACTGCATATTGGAAGTAGTGTTTGTATTGTAGGAACTTTAGTCAAAAGTCCCAAGCAAGGACAAGAAGTAGAAATTGTAGCCAAAGAGATTACTTTAAAGGGGGATTGCCCTGAAGACTATCCCATTCAACCGAAAAGACATAGTGTCGAGTTTTTAAGGGAACAAGCGTATCTTCGTCCAAGAACAAATCTATTTCAAGCTGTTTTTCGGATTCGAAGTGTGGCTTCTTTTGCCATTCATACTTACTTTCAAGAAAAAGGATTTTTGTATGTAACAACACCACTGATTACCGCAAATGATGGAGAAGGTGCGGGGGAGATGTTTCAAGTTACAACCCTTCCTCTTTCTCATCTTCCAAAAGATGAAAAGGAGAAAATCGATTATAAAAAAGATTTTTTTGGAGAAAAAGTGGGACTCACTGTGACAGGACAACTCGAAGCAGAGGCGTTTGCGCATGCTTTTAAAAATGTTTATACATTTGGACCTACATTTCGTGCGGAAAACTCCAATACCCAAAAACATGCGAGTGAATTTTGGATGATAGAGCCTGAAATGTGTTTTTGTGATTTAAATGGTTTGATGGATATAGAAGAAGATATGCTAAAATATGTGGTTCGTTATGTAATGGAACATGCGAAAGAGGAAATGCAGTTTCTAGACCAATTTGTAGAGAAGGGGCTTCTTGACAAATTAAATCGCTTATTAGAAAGCAAATTCACAAGAATCACCCATCATGATGTGATTACGTTATTAAAGAAAGCAGATATCAAGTGGCAGTTTCAACCAGAATATGGGCAAGATCTTGCCACAGAACATGAAAAATATTTAACAGAGTATTTCAAGGGGCCTGTTTTTGTAACGGATTGGCCAAAAGACATTAAGGCGTTTTATATGAAACAAAATGAAGATGGAGAAACAGTCGCAGCTGTTGATTTGGAAGTACCTGGTGCGGGAGAATTGATGGGAGGAAGCCAAAGAGAAGAAAACTATGAGAAACTATTCAATAGAATGCAGCAGTTGGGGATGAAAACAGAAGGTTTAGAATGGTATTTGAACTTACGGAAATATGGTGGATGTATTCATTCTGGATTTGGAATGGGGTTTGAACGTTTATTAATCTATTTAACAGGCGTAGAGAATATAAGGGATGTCATTCCTTTCCCAAGAACGCCAGGGAACTGTGAATTTTAAAATTCTTTCCTAAATTTAGGAAAGTTTTTTGTATAATGGAGCAAAAAGAAAGACATATTATAAATGGAAGGTGAAAACATGAAAAAAATAATAGGAATATGTCTTATGGCTCTATTTTTCTTAACAGGTTGTGATGATATGATGAATACGCCCACAAAAAGAGTGGAGGAATTTTTAGGAAAGTATCAAATTATGGACCAAGAGGTGATTGATCAGTTAGATGCTACGATCAAGAAAGATGACAATTTAACAGAAGAACAAAAAGATGAATATAAAGCACTGATGGAAAAACAATACCAAAATCTATCTTATAAGATTAAAAATGAGGTCGTAGATGGAGAGGATGCAGAAGTCGCTGTTGAAATTAGTGTTTTTGACTATGAAAGTGCTTTAGAAAAAGCAGAAGCGTATATTTCTAAAAATGAAACAGAATTTGAAACGGATCATAAAAGAGATAGAGAAAAAGAGTGGGACTATAAAATAAAACAGATGAAAAGTGTAGTGGATAAAGTACAATATACTTTGGAATTTGAAGTTTCCAAAGAAGAAGAAAAGAAAAGATGGAATATCAAAGAAGTGGATGATGATATGATATTAAAGCTTCATGGATTGTATAGTAGTGACAAGTCTTAAGAGAAATTGTTGTCAACCCAATTTATTTTTGATATACTGTACATAGTATAGAAGGTGATTCTGTGACAAAATATAAAACCATAGATAAAAAGGAAATGACGGCAAATCAAGCATCTAAGAAAAAAATGTGGTTTGCTGCTTTTTTGCTTTTTTTTGGCATTCTCGTCTTGCTTGGAAGTAGCTATGCAGCTTTTAAGACGACAACATCAGCCAGTAAAAAAGTATCGATTACAGCAGGAAAATTTAAGATTGACTTTAGTAATTCACAATTTATTTCTTTAACGAAAGCTTATCCAATGACAATAACAGATGCTAAAAAACAAAATCCTTACAAATTTACCATCACCAATAAAGGAACGATTACGGCTAGTTACACAATTTCGCTCACAGATGAAGGAACAGTAGGAAGTACGACTATGATTGACAAGCAATATTTGGGATATGCACTGACAGGAACAGATGGAACAAACATTTCTGGGACTGTAAAAGCTCTAGGCAGTAATGCGTTTACAACAACTAAGAAAACCTTAACTGGCAATGGAAGTGATTCTGTTACTTATTCCTTGTGGATTTGGTTATTAGACACAGCCCCAAATTCACAACAAAATAAAACGTATCAATGCAAGATAGCAGTCAATTCCACGCAATAAACATAATTGTACAAAAAAAAGAAGGTTTCCCTTCTTACCAAAAATATGGACGATAATATGGATTGGGTCCAAATGGTCCTACTGGATAAATCGGATAAAAGACAGGTCCTGTTTGTCTTGGGGTGAAAAATCCTAAGCCATATCCTAATGCGCCTCCAACAAGAAAAGGTCCTAGATTACGATTTCCATTTTGCTGGTGTGGATAAGGACGTCTTCCATAGTTTTGCCCATAAAATTGATTTCGTGGATTCATGTTAACACTCCTTTATTGTATTTTATTAGGAAAAGGCAATTTTGTATAGGAAAGGAACACAGGAAATTCTTGTGTTTTCTTTTTTCCTTTTGTAAAATAAAAGTAGGATGTGATGAAGATGAAAAGTGCTCGTAAAACAAGAAAGGCTGTCTTTGTTTTTTTCATTTTTTCTTTTTCGGTTTGTGCAATGCTTTTACTGAACAAAGGTCTCGACTACTTTTGGCACTATAAAGCGGGAGAAGTGATGTGGAAGAACGGAGCGATTTTAACCAAAGATGTTTTTTCGTTTTTATCACAAGGGAAAAATGTATACTGGATGTCTCATGAATGGTTACAAGAAGTTATTTTATTTGGGTTTTCTAAAATAAGCCCAACGTATCATATTGTACTTTACTGTTTTACCTTTCTTTTTCTTTTATTGTTTACACTTTATAAAACAAGAGAAAAGGATTACCAAAAGAACCTTCCTTTTTCTCTTTTGTTCCTTACTCTTTCCATCATTGTGGTGCCAAACCTCGTTATGCCAAGACCTATGATGATCAGTAATCTTTTGCTTGTACTGACACTTTATCTTCTTTATGATTTTTATCAAAATGAAAAAAGTAACAAGATTTGGTTTTTACCACTTCTTTCAATACTTTGGGCAAATGTCCATGGAGGAAGCAGCAATCTTTCCTATCTTTTAGCACTTGTGTTTGCTTTTGTGAGTATGCTTTCTTTTTCCTATACAAAAATGGAATGTAAAAGAAAGACCAGGCAGCAAACAATGACCTTTCTTTTGATTGCCTTTCTTTCTTTTCTTACCATTGCAATCAATCCACATGGAATCAAGATGTGGCTTTATCCGTATCAAAATATGGGAAACACCTTGATGTTACAAGGAATTCGTGAATGGGCGCCTACCACTGTTTCTGAACCGGTTCATCTTGTATTTTTTGCCTTCCTTCTCTTTCTTTGTTTTCTTCTTTTAAAAAGCAAGAAAAAAATACAAGGAATTGATTTAGCATTACTTCTTATCTTTACCTATTTAGGACTAAAAAGTATACGCTTTTGGGGATACTTATATTTTGTAAGCAATTTCTTTATCTTTGACTATATTGAAGCAGTAAAAAAAGAAGAAAAAACAAATGGCTTACTTATCCTGTTATCTCTTTTTCTACTGGGTATTTTTTTCTTTCAACTAAGCTCTCTTCAAAAAGCTTTGATGAAAACACCTATTTCTTCTACCATGCTTTCTGTTGTGTCAGAAGAAAATCCAAAGAGACTCTTTAACTATTATGACTATGGTGGTTATTTGATTCAAAATGAAATCCCTGTTTTTGTGGATGGAAGGGCAGATTTTTATAGTGAGATTGGAACTTATCAGGATTATAAAACGTTAGAAAATGCTAGGCGAAGTGCAAAGATAGAAAAATTACTAGAAAAGTATGCCTTTGATTTCTACTTACTCCCCAAAGATATAGGACTTTATTTCTATTTGAAGGAAAAGGATTATCCAATTGTTTATGAAGAAGAGGATGTTGTGTTTTTCAGAGCAAAAGAAGATGATGTTTCATGAAATGGAAACCGAACATCAAAAAAATACTCCTTTTTCTTGGCATCTTTCTTTTCTTCTTAATCTGGAACTTAATTTTTGTAGAAATAACCAATGATGAAGTGTGGAATTATGGATTTAGTCATTCCATTTATAAAGGACTGATTCCCTATAAAGATTTTAATATGATTTTAACACCGTTTTATCCCTGGCTGATGTCACTCGGCTTCCATCTTTTCTCATCTAGTATGCTTGTATTTCATATTGAAAATGCCATTGTTCTTACTATTTTCTGTTTTCTTCTTTTTCATCTTTTAAAAGAGAAAGCATGGTTTGTTTATCCACTTTTCTTTTTTCCACTTCCTATGACACTTCCTAATTATAATTTATTTTTACTGTTTCTTTTTAGTCTTCTTCTTTATTTGGAAAAAGAAGATAAAAATGACTATCTAATTGGTTTTGTTGTAGGACTTTCTTTTTTAACCAAACAAAGTGTAGGATTCTGTCTTTTATTACCAACTTTGTTTTATTATCGAAAAAACCCAAAGAAGATTGGCAAACGTATATTAGGCTTTTCTCTTCCTGTGTTATGTTTTTTCATTTATTTAGTTGTAAGTCAGTCCCTTTTTGAATTTTTGGATTTATGTGTTTTTGGCCTTTTTGATTTTTCCAAAGAAAATGGAAAGAAATTTGATATTTGGTATCTTCTTGTCTTCTTAATTATTTTAGGCTGTTTTGTACTTATAAAGAAGAATCCTAAAAAAATTGAAAATGTTTATGCGCTTGCGTTTTGTAGTATTGCAGTTCCTTTGTTTGATTTTAATCATTGGCAACATGCCTTTTTTGCTTTCATGATTGTATGGTTATTAAATCGAACCAAGAAGATTCCTTTAAGACCCATCCTTTTTGGTGGAGGAATGATTGGGATAATCCTTTTGATTAACATTTTTGGAATGTGCAATCAAACGATGGTCTATCCGAATCAGCTTTCTCATTTTGAATATCGATATTTAGACAAATCGGTGGTAACAGTAATTGAAAAGGTTAATACCTATCTTGTGAAAAACAAAGAGAAAAAAATTGTTTTTTTAAATGGTAATGCCTACTATTTCAAGTTAATCAATGAGATACCGGTTGATTACTTTGACTTAATCAACTATGGAAATTGGGGATACAATGGAAGTCAAAAACTTTTAGAGAAGATTAAAAAAATGAATGGCGTTATTTTTATTATTGCAAAATGGGATTTAAGAGAAGAAACGCAGGTAGATAAAAGGGCAGTGCGCTATGTAATCAAGCATGGAAAACATCTTAAGAAAATCGATTTGTTTGATGTTTACATGTTAGGAGAATAAAAATGGTAAGTGTGTGGCAAAAATGTGGTATCATATAAGTAAGAGGTGAGGCGTGTTGAAAACAAAAAAACCGAAGAAAAATTATATTATTTTAGGGGCAATCTATATAGGAATTATTCTCTTGGTACTTTATTTTTCAAAATGGTATCAAACGTATCAAGAATATAAAAAAGCAACTCCTGTTATAGAGGGTGTTTTACAGGAAATTAAACCTACGGAAGTAGAACATTATATACAAGAAGCACCTAATGCACTTTTGTATTTATGTACAGCAGAAGAAGATGTTTGTAGAAATTTTGAACGTGAATTTAAAGGATACGTGAAAAAACATAGTTTAGAGGATAAGATTACGTATTTGAATTTATCACAAGAAGAAGATGCGAATCGTTATGTAGATGACTTTATTGAAAAATATCAAGAGACATCTTTTGAAATTGGAAGTTATCCACTTCTTTTACAGTTTGAAGATGGGAAAATTGACAAAGCTTGCTTTTCGCTTACGATAGAAAAAGTAGAAGATTTCTTGAAAGAAGAATAGCACATGAATCATATTGTATTGTATGAACCAGAAATTCCTCAAAATACAGGGAATATTATGCGAACTTGTGTAGCCACGAATACGAAACTCCATCTCATCAAACCACTGGGTTTTTCTTTAAACGAATCAAAAATCAAAAGAAGTGGTGTCAACTACATTGACAAATTGGACTATGCTGTCTATGAAAATTTTGAAGACTTTAAAAGTAAAAATCCAGGAACGTACTATTATTTTACAAGATATGGGAAAAAGCCGCATACCAGTTTTGATTATCAAAATAAAAAAGAGGAAGACCTTTATTTTATCTTTGGTAAAGAATCAACAGGAATTCCTAAAGAAATATTAAAAAAAGATTTAGAACACTGTATGCGAATTCCAATGACTGCGAACGTACGTGCCTTAAATCTTTCGAATAGTTGTGCAATTGTGATTTATGAAGTCTTAAGACAACAACAGTTTAAAGGGCTCTTACAAAAAGAACCCCATAAAAGTGAAAATTACTTAGAACAGTAAGAAGAAAGTCCTTCCAAAAAAGCGGTTGGATTTTTTTCAGTATAAAACTTGAGTTTTCTTACAACTCCATCTTCTAAAAACTCGAGCGTGATCTCATAAGCTACATTAAACTCTACTTTTTCATAATTGGAAGAAAGTGAACTAAACAAACCTGTGAAAGCACTATTCCCAGCGAGTTGTAAAAGAGGACTGCCGCCAAAGACACCAGCGGATAAAAGGATGCTTTTGGTTTCATTGTCTTGTACTTTTTTACTGCTATTAGAAGTTTGCACAGTGTTCTTGTAAGATACAGCATGCATTTGTTGGAGTGGGATTGTTTTGGTATTACTGGTCTTATTATCAAGGGAATAAACCAAATCAAGCGTTCCATTTTTTTGATTGTTGATTAACAAAACGGTAGTGTTATAAGGGATTTCTTTAAATCCTAAAATGATGCTTGTAAATAAAAAGTAATTGGCATCTAAATTCTTTTCATTGTTTTCTTCCTGTTTTTGGGTAAGCAAAGTTTGTTCTTGGTTCATACATCGTTTTCTCCTTTTTAAAAATTTATTCTTCTTCAATAAAATCAAGGTATTTGAGCCTTGTTTTTAAAGTATCACTCGAAACACTTCCAACTAATTTGTGGGAACTATCACCTAATTCTCCTTTTACAAAGAAAAGGGTAGTTGGGGTTCCTGAAATATAGGAAATAGCATCTAGTTTTTTAGAATCTTCTTCAGAAAGATTTGTCGTATTGATCCGGTAAGCCTTCAGTTTGTACTTGGCCATAACGCCTTCAAAAGTAGGCGCGAAAGAAGCACAAGCAGAGCAACCCGTTTGAACCACTTCCACGATAAAAGTTTCTTTGTTTGCTATTTTTTCTTCTAATTCTTCTATAGATAATGTGTTTATAGATGCTTCACTACAACCTGTAAGAAGAAGAATACCTAGAAAGAAAAACCATAATTTTCCAATTTTTTTCATAATAACCACACATTCCTTTCACTTTGTTCAAGGCACACATAGTCATGAAATCTTGAACAAAATTTAT
>CANQVB010000026.1 GCA_947627225.1 uncultured Bacilli bacterium | reverse complement strand
TGTTTGCATCCGTTTACTGATTTTTCTTATTTTTACTTAAAACCTTTTGGACAGCTATATCTTGACCATCATTTATACAACTCACAAAAAATTCAGCTCTTATTTTATAATACGTTCTCCAATTGTTTTGACGTTCACTTTTAATCACTCTATGGCATGCCTCAAAACTTTTTTGCTCGTCTAATCCAATTGCTTGGTGCATTAATTCATTTTCAAGATTTATATAAACTAAAACATTAGCTTCTTCAGTAGTTTCTCCATAATATTCTCTATAAAAATCAGGAGTACATTCGCCTAGTAAAAACCAAATATCATTTGTTTCCTTAATGCTTCCTTGTGTATATTTACAAAGTTCATGCCTTCCTATTGCATCATCAGAATCTAAACGCAATCCATGATCTAATTCGTATTTTAATTTTACTAAACGAGCATATCTTGCAACAATTGGATTTTTCTCTAATTCTTTCATTTCAGCCAAATCAGTCTCTAACCACTGCTTAGTTTCACTAATATCTTGTTTTATCTTTTCTAAAATTTCTTTTTCCATATATATCACCTTCAATTTAAATATTCTAATTGTTTATTCCTTTATTTACAAGGGTTTCATACTGATTTTTGCAAACATTATTTACATTAAAATTTTTTACATTTGGCGTATTTATTCCTAATTCGTCTTTGAAGTTTCTTTACAAATGCAACAGGTCTACTATAAAGGTCATCACCTTCATCATTTAATTTTTTTCTTACTCCTTCAAAGCAAGAATTTTCTCCTGAACCTAACATTACTATGTCTCCTTTTTTTACTGGAACAAATATTGAATCTGCACCTGAACCTATCATAGCAATTACTTCATCAGAATCTTTTCTTTTTTGTTTCCTTCTTTGTAGCGCAATTAATTTTTGTTGTTCATCGGAATCTAATTGTTGAAATTCTTCATATGATATACCTGAAGCAAATTCAATGGTTTTTGCAATATTAGCTTTTGTTTCTTGTTTTAAAGTCATTTTATCCCACCTTTTTACGAAAACGTTAATTTTTTGTAAACAAAATTAACATTTTTTCTAACTTTGTAGTATCTTTTACATTTAATAATACAAGTAAATTCTTTTACTTATAAAGCTTCAAGACTACTTTCCACAACAGTTTTTGTACTTAAGACCGCTGCCGCAAGGGCACTTTTGATTGCGACCAATTTTTTCTACTTTCTTTGGTTTCTTTTTTACAGAAGATGTATCCTCATTGGTCATTTTCTTTTTAACAACTTCCTTTCTTTCTACATTCAGATGAATTTCTGCTTTGAGAAGGAATACGGTTAAGTCTTGATCAATCTTTTGAAGCATTTGGTCGAACATATCAAATCCTTCTACTGTATAAGCACGTAGTGGATCTTCCTGGGCATAACTACGAAGATGAATTCCCTCTCGTAAGTGACTCATCGTATTGATGTGTTCCATCCAGTAATTGTCAATGACCTGTAAGGAAAGTGCTTTTTCAAACTCATCCTTTACTTCTTGTGGAATCTCTTTTAGCTTATCTTCATACTCTTGAAGAACCTTTTTATAGATTTCTTCAATCACTTCATCTTCATCTTTTTCTTGGAAGACTTTCTTCGTTAACTCTTTCTTTAATAAATTCTCATTGACTGCCTCTAAAATCTCTTTCTGGTCATTTTCTGTTAAATATCCTTCTGGAGCAAGATGACTTTTTACAAGATCTGTGATGTGACCATGCATAGAGTCAAGGACCATCGTATGAATAGATTCGCTATCTAAGATTGCATTTCGCTTTTCATACATGATTTCTCTTTGTTGATTCATCACATCATCATATTGTAACAATTGTTTTCTAATATCAAAGTTATTTCCTTCAACACGTTTTTGAGCGGTTCCAATTGCATTGGTAAACATTTTACTTTGAATCGCTTGTTCATCAAATCCCAGATTTTTCATCATTTCACGGACTCTATCAGATCCAAAGCGAATCATCAAATCATCTTCCATAGAGACATAGAATTGTGTAAATCCAGGATCTCCTTGTCTTCCAGAACGACCACGAAGTTGGTTATCAATACGACGGGATTCATGACGCTCTGTACCAATGACACAAAGACCACCTAAATCGCGAATTTCATCAGAAAGTTTGATATCTGTTCCACGACCTGCCATGTTGGTTGCAATCGTGACAGATTTATGTTGTCCAATTTTGGAAATAATTTCTGCTTCACGGGCATGATTCTTCGCATTTAAAACTTCATGTGGAATCTTAGCTTTCTTTAATAAACTACTGATAAGTTCACTGGTTTCAATGGCAATCGTACCAATCAAAACAGGTTGGCCTTTTTGATAGCGTTCTTTGATTTCCTTAATAATCGCCTTATATTTAGCATCTTTCGTTGCATAAACCAAATCAGGTGCATCCACTCTTGCGATTGGACGATTGGTTGGAATTTCAATGACATACATGTTGTAAATGTTTCGAAATTCTTCTTCTTCTGTTTTCGCAGTACCTGTCATACCAGATAACTTTGTATACATTCTGAATAAATTCTGGAAAGTAATAGTCGCAAGCGTCTTTGTCTCTTCATGAATGGTTACGTTTTCCTTCGCTTCAATCGCTTGGTGAAGTCCTTCACTATAGGCACGCCCTTTCATAAGACGTCCTGTGAATGGGTCTACAATAATAACCTCATCGTCTTGAACAACATAGTCAATATCCTTCTTCATGGCATAATTGGCACGAAGCGCTTGGTTTAGAAAGTGAACTAGGGTGGCATTCCCTACTTCATAAAGATTGGAAATATGAAATACTTTTTCTGCTTTCGCACTTCCCTGTTCATTTAAACTAACACTCTTTGTTTTCTCATCGTAAATATAATCTTCATTTTCACGAAGTCCTTTGACAAATGCATCTGCATCCTTATATAAAGAAGCATTGTTCATCTGTCCCCCTGAAATAATCAGTGGTGTTCTTGCTTCATCAATCAAGACAGAGTCCACCTCATCAATAATTGCAAAATGAAGAGGTCTTTGTACGCGATCTTCTTTTCGAATCACCATATTATCTCGCAAATAGTCAAAGCCAATTTCATTGTTGGTTGAATAAAGAATATCACATTGATAAGCTTCCTGTTTTTCCTTAGGACTTAAATCACGTAAGTTTACTCCAACAGTAAGTCCTAGAAAACGGTGAATTCCACCCATCCATTCTGCATCACGACTCGCCAAATATTCATTGACAGTAATAATATGAACACCTTTTCCTAAAAGGGCATTTAAATACGCAGGAAGAACGGAAGTTAGTGTTTTTCCTTCACCTGTTTTCATCTCTGCAATATTTCCATAGTGAATGGCTAGGGCACCTAACAATTGCACATGAAAAGGTTTTTCCCCAATCACACGATATGCCGCTTCTCTTGCAACCGCATAAGCTTCCACTAAAATATCTTCTAGGGTTTCTCCTTTTTCCAATCGCGCTTTAAATTCCTCTGTTTTTTGGGCCAATGCTTTGTCACTTAAAGCCGCCATTTCTTCTTCTAAAGCCTCAATTTCTTGGGCTTGTTTTTCAAATTTTTTCATTTCTTTGTATTCATGATCAAATAATCGATTGAATAGTCCCATCTTGTCATCTCCTTACTCCTGTATTGTAGCAAAAAAAAAGAAGTTTGGAAAGCTTTTCAAACCTCTTTATTCAGCTTCTAAAATTCCATAGCCACCATCGTTTCTTTTGTAAACAACCGCTGGCTTATCTGTATCTACATTTTTAAACATATAAAATTGGTGTCCTAAAAGCTCCATTTGTAAAACTGCTTCTTCTTCATCCATTGGCTTTACTGCGACCGTCTTGCGTTTGATAATTGGACTACTTTCATCTTCCTCGACCACTTCTTCCATATCAATGAAGACAAAATCATCTTTTGTTTTCATCTTTTTAGAAAGAAGTCTGGTCTTATTTTTTCTAATTTGTCTTTCTAAAACATCACTTGCTTTATCTACCGCTTCATAAAAATCTGGCCTTGTCTCTTCACTTCGAATAATGAAGTTTTTAAGAGGAATTGTAATCTCTACCGTCTGATTTTTTCCCTTTACTCTAACAACAACAGTTGCTCTTATATGCTTAGGGTCTTCCAAGTACTTGTCGAGCCTTGAAACTTTCTCTTTGACATACTCTTTCATTGCATCTGTAATGGTTAGCTTATCACCACGTATTATAAATTCCATTCTATCATCTCCTACTTGTAGTATAGCATGGAAAAAGAAAAAAAACCACCTATTTTGTGGTAGCTGGTTCTTTGATTGGCGTTACATCAACTGCTTGTAATCCTTTGCTAGTTTCCAACAGCGTGAACTCCACATACTGACCTTCCACTAGTGTCTTGTAGCCATCATAGTTGATTGTTGAATAATGAACAAAAATATCTTCGTTTTCTTTGTACTCAATAAATCCGTATCCTTTTTCATTATTGAACCACTTGACTCTTCCTATCACTCTTACACCTCACATTCTTTTTAAATTCTTGTGCGTTTGCATGATGTATTCCGATTGTACCATAATTTTCCAATTTTTTAATTTGCTTCCTCGAATTGTCATTTCGAAGCTTTTTTTGGTATATTTTTTTCACTTTTTAACCCTGCTTATCTATCTTAATCTCAAAAATCGACAATTTCTGATTTAGCTGTCAAGAAGAAAATTTGCATGATAAACTGTAACTGAATAGGAGGTAGAGAATGAGACAAGCATTTATTTCTCATACATTAAATTTTATTATGCAAAATCAACAGGATATAACTGATGAGCAAATTGAAAAATTAAAGTATGGCTTAGAATGTTTATACATCACCATTACAAAATTTGTGGTTTTATTTAGCTTAGCACTCGTACTAGGAATTTTAAAGGACTTTATCTTTATTCTTCTATTTTTTAATATTCTTAGGTATCCAGCTTTTGGATTTCATGCTGGAAATAGTTTCATGTGCTTTGTACTTTCCAGTCTTTTGTTTATTGGTTTACCTTATATTCTTTTACACGTTGAAATTTCACCAACTATTCTTTACATTCTATTATTCTTTTCTCTAGGTTGTTTTATTATATTTGCTCCAGCAGATACTGAAAAAAGACCTTTATCCAATAAAAAAAGAAGAAGAATTAGAAAAATTGTTGCGTGTATTCTAGCATTTCTCTATATTATTTTCATTATTTTTTTCCCAAACGTTTGGATTTCAAAATACCTATTTATAGCACTTCTTCTTGAAACGATTGCGATTATTCCCCCAACATATTGGATTTTCGGACAACACTATGCTAATTATCGCAAACTAAATCAGGTTTAAACAGAAATGTTTAAATAAATAAAAGGAAGGAAAGGAGTTATAACAATGAAGAAAAAATTATCTGCATTAGTTGCTGTAGTTGCAATGGCTGTAACTGCTTCTGCAAGTATGGGTTGCTTACTTTGGATCTTAGAAGAACCAAAAGCACTTAGCAATATGGACTAATTAATTATGTAAAAAGGGAATGTTTGGATTCCCTTTTTATGTTTCAAATCAATTTACATGGATTGAAATTTTTTGAATAAAAAATGCATTTAAAATATAGTGTTCTTCATGAAACTTTCCATTACCCTGAATTATCTTTTTTGCAAAGTAAAGACCACTTCCCCTACCTTTTCCTTTTGAAGTATTGCCTTTTTGATACATTTTTTCTAGGTCAATTTCTTCTTTCTTAATCGAATTTGATATCACAAATTGAAATTGTTCTTTGGTTGTATATATTTCTATACTTATCTTCTTATTTTCTTCTTTCTCTACTGCTTCAATAGCATTATCTACATAAATCCCAATCAATTTACTTAAATCTTCTTTTTCTGCATCTTTTAACTTTTTATATATTTTCTCAATTCCTTTTCCAATATCTACATTGATTATTATTTTTTTGTTTTTGGCTTGTATCATTTTATAATAAAGTAATCCCTTTATTTCTCCTTTTGGAAAATTCTTTAATTGCTCTAACATATCTGTATCTATTTTTTCTGTGTTTTTAATAATTTTATTTACTATCTTCAATACCGCATCTTCTTTACTAATATCTAATATTTTAGACATCTGGTTTCTGTATTCATGGATATTTAATTCTGCATTTTCCGTCCATTCTTCAAATTCTTTTACGCAACGATATAATACATCATATTCCATCATCAACATATCATATTCACTTCGTTCTTTTGAATATAGAAAAGATAATACTACAAATATAATCACTACTATACTTGATAGAATATACTCTATTTTTAAAGAATATATATTTGCTAAAAAATAGTATAACAATCCAACTCCAAAGAAAACTAAAATGGAGTAAGATAATATTTCTCTTTCTTTTATGGATTTTTTGTTAGCAATTATTTTTCTTAAAAATTTTTTGATCCAAGGTATTTGGAATATTCCTACTGTAATTATACAATTTAGTATGGACATACATATCATGATTCCTATGCTATTCCTTGCTATTTCAAACGTTGTGAATTTTGTAAATATACTGGTTCCTATTATATCTGGTAACACTGTTGTCAAACCACATAATATTGCTATAAATAATGCTTTCTTGAATTTCAATGCAAATATATCCATGGTCTCAGCGGTTGCAATTATAATTGAGACTAAGGTAACGAATAAATTATACTGGTTCGTCTGAAATAAAATAAGCGTCACTAATATATGTAAAATCATCCACATGAGAATCTTTAGTATCTTTGTTTTTACTTCCGCTTGTAGAATTGTTTTTACTACGAGCAGCATTGTAATGTCAAAGATTATGGTTATAAATATTTTAATGATGATTTGTGACATAATTTATCAACTCTTTCTTTTTGCTTCTTGCAATTAGGTTGGTCTTCTTCCCATTTTTGAATTTAATTTCTCCATTTGCAATATCATATTCTTCGATTTGGTCCTCATTAATAATGAGACTTCTATGGATTTTTATAAATCGTTCATCCAATAGTTTCTCAACTTCTATCAGTGTCTTTGGAATTGCAAATTCTCCATAACTTGTTTGAATAATACACCGCTTACTTTCTTGTTCTTTCTCAATCCATATAATGTGTCTATACTCTATTTTTCGTAAGATATGATTATATTCATAGGTTAATGCCTTTTCTCTACTATCATAATGTTTCATGGCAACGTTTAAAGCTTCTTGGACGCGCTTCTTACAATTATCTACTTTACTAATAAAGTCTAATAAGAACAACCTATTTCCAAGTGCTTCATAGCGATACTCACTAAAGGCAGTTACGATAGCAATCATCGAAGACCAATCATCTAGTTCTTCCCGTATATATCTTGCTGCATCCACGCCACTTCCTGTTTTGGTTTTGATATCTAAAAAGTAAACTTTGAATCCAATCTCCTCACTTGCTAATTTTTCAAATTTTTTGCCATATCCTGTAAAAGTATATATCTTATATTCAATGTCATAGTTCATCATAAAGTTTTCTATGATTTTTTTCATATTCTCAAGAAAGGTTACATCATCTTCACACACCATGAAATTTAGCACACTACCACCTCTATCTTTTTTCCCTCATCATTCTACCATATTTTTCCTTTTCTTGTTCATTTTTGTCAAAAAAAAAGAATTTTATTTTTCTTTTTTCTTCCTTTCACTCTTCTTAATCGTTGCTTCTACTTTCTGTTTTATTTTTTCCGTTTCCTTTGGAATTTTTTCGGAAATAATGGATGTATGAAATACAAACCAAGCTACCAATATAAAGATAACAATATAGATTATTTTACCTATGTAGGGATCTTTTAAGGTATATAATATCGAAGCTAAAGCAAATAATATATTAATTCCATAAATGATTAGAACTGTAGCTCTTTGTGAAAAGTTCATGCCAAGCAGTTGATGGTGAATGTGTTCTTTATCTGCTGAAAAGGGAGCTTGGTGTCGTAAGAGTCTTCGAATAATGGCAAAGAATGTATCTAATATTGGAATGGCAATAATCATAAGTGGAACAAAGAAAGACGTTAGGGCTACACCTTTGAACTCTAGTAGAGAAATAATAGAAATTGCAAAGCCCATAAACATGACACAGTCTCCTGCAAAAATCTTGGCCGGATAGAAATTATGAAGCAAGAACCCTAGTGTTGCTCCTAACATAATAAAGGTTAAAAGCATGACTAACGTACCACTTCTTCCTTGGAAAAATCCAATAATTCCAATTGTTAAATAAAAGATAGAGCTAATTCCACCTGAAAGACCATCGAGTCCATCAATCAAACAAATTACATTGATACAGCCTAAAATAAAGAAAACTGTAATCGGATAAGCCCAGATTCCAAAATCAAAAGACCATCCAAATATCGTCACATTATTGAGAAGAATTCCTCCATAGAAAACCACAATGAGTGCAGCTATCAGTTGTCCAATTAACTTTTGAGAAGCTCGAATCGAGTGAATATCATCTACGATTCCCGTCAAGATGATAATGAAACTTCCAATTAAGATAGAATTCATTTGCACACTTTGCTCTCCAAATAAAATATAGCCAAACAAAAATCCTAAAAAGATGCCAACGCCACCTAACTTTGGCATGGTTTTTTTGTGAATATGTCTATGTCCTTCATCCGGTCTTGGTTCATCAAGTGCTCCTATGTGATACGCTATTTTTCTCATGAATGGCATAATTATGGCAGTAAATAAGAACGTTACAATCACAATTTTTATGGCTTCTAAAATATCACTTTGCAATTCTCTCACCTCATTTCTTTCATTATAGCAAACTTTAGGAAGGCATGCAAAAAAGAAGCATTATTTGATAGTGTAAAATTATTTGGGGAAGGAGGTACAAAAAAAGGAAGAACCTTTGTTATAATAAATTTGATAACAATAACGGAGGTCTTCCATATGGATATCATATCACATTTCAATCACTTTGTTGAAGAAAATTTTAATAAGTTTCTTAAAAACTATTTTTTCCATTCTAACTATTGGAATAAATCTAGTTCTATCAATAATTATATTTCTTTTATGACTGATTTAGATTCTTTTAACTATAACTTTATTACAAATATCATTAAAACTTATTTTGAATATATTGATAATGTCTTCTTTCATTCCTCCTATCGTAAACAGTTTTGTGAATCTAAAGGCTTTTATCAAAGAACTATTCTTACTCTCTTTGGTGAAGTCACTTATAAACGACGATATTATTATGATAAAAAATATAATGATCATTTCTTCTTTACTGATTTCTTTTTAAATCTTCCTAAACGAAAATACTTTGACCCTTTTATCTGTTCCGAAATTTGTAATGAGTCATCTATGAACTCTTATGCGAAAGCTGGAAGAATTGTTTCTGATAAAGTTGGTAAACGTATCAATAATTCCTTTCATATCTCTCGTGCTTCTTCTCGAAACATCGTTATGAACTTTCATATCATTGATGATACTTTTCAAGAAAGAGATTTAAAAAGAGTTGAAAGACTTTATATCATGTTAGATGAAAAATTTGTTGGTTCTCAATTTAACGATGGTAAAGATCATATGATTAAGGCTGCGGTTACTTTTGAAAATTCTAAACTTGTTTATAATTATAAAAAGAAACCCAATTCTATGAATCGTTTCAAACTAATCGGCTCCCATACTTGTGCTTCTGTTGATGACTATCTCCTTCAAGATGTCTTAAATTATATTTATTATCATTATGATGTAGATTTTTTGAAAGAATTAAACTTTATGGGGGATTGTGCTTTATGGATCAAAAATTTCCCTCAATCAAAATGGTTTAAATTTGATCACGATATTCAAGTCAAGTTTTCTATGGATGGGTTTCATTTCTCTCAAGCTCTCAAACTTCTTACTACCAATGAACATAATGATGTTTATCAAGCTTTATATGATTATGTTCTTCATAATGACAAACAGGGCTTCCTTTCTATGTGTAATGATTTTAAAAATATGTTCAAAGAAAGACAAGATACTATTATAGCCAAAAGAGATTATATCCTTAACAACTGGGAGGAAAGGCAACTTTATCAAAACAATCCTTATATGAAGTGTTCTATGGAATCTCATATCTCTCACATATTTGCGGATTTGTTTACTTCTCGTCCTAAAGCCTATTCCAAAAAAGGAATTAGACAATTATTAAAATTAAGACTTTTAAAAGTCAATAACGTTAATATTAAAGAGAAATACCTTCAGTCTCTTGACCCTTTACCAATTTTTTCCTCAAATCCTATATGCACTGTTTTTGAAAATAACCACTATTATCCTTTACCTAACATTATTAAACCTTTTGTTTTCCCTTCTGATAATACCTTTCCCTTCATTTAATTTAAAAAAAAAGAAAATCAAATTTATTATAAATTTAACTTTCTCCCCCAAAACTCTTTACACTAACCATTATTTTCTAGCTTCTTTATCTAATTCTTCTTCAATACGAAGGAGTTGGTTATATTTGGCTACTCGCTCTGTTCTAGAAAGAGAACCTGTTTTTATCTGTCCTAGAGAAAGGCCCACTGCAAGATCTGCGATGGTTGTATCTTCTGTTTCTCCAGAGCGGTGAGAAATAATCGTTTTATAGTTATACTTTCTTGCAAGCGCAATGGTTTCTAGGGTTTCTGTAATGGTTCCAATTTGGTTCACCTTAATTAAAATAGCGTTTCCTGCATGTAGGTCGATTCCTTTTTGAAGGCATTTCGGATTGGTGACAAACAAATCATCCCCAACCAGTTGAATCTTTTTTCCAAGACGTTCCGTTATTTTTTGAAAACCTTCCCAATCATTTTCATCTACAGGATCTTCTATCGAAATAATAGGATACTTTTCAACTAAGCTTTCATAGTATGTGATTAATTCATCAGTCGTTAGCGTTCTACCTTCTCCTTCTAAGTGATACTTTCCATCCCGATAAAATTCACTCGCAGCGACATCAATCGCAAAGCAAATATCTTGTCCTGGAAGATAGCCTGCTTCTTTTACTGCTTCTTGCAATAAATCAAACCCTTCTTGGTTGCTTTTTAACGAAGGAGCAAAACCCCCTTCATCCCCAACACCTGTGGATAAGTTCCTTTCCTTTAATACTTTTTTGAGCGCATGGAACACTTCCGCTCCTATTTGAAGGCGCTTTTGAAAGGTATCTGCCTGTGGAACAATCATAAATTCTTGGAAGTCGAGAGAATTATCAGCATGGGCACCACCATTTAAAATATTCATCATAGGAACTGGTAATTCATACGTTGTTCCCAGCATTTTATAAAGGGGTAGGTCCTTGTCTTTTGCCGCTGCTTTTAAGACAGCCATAGAAATTCCTAAAATCGCATTGGCACCATATTTGCTTTTGTTTTCGGTTCCATCTAAACGAAGCATTGTACGATCGATTTGCTCTTGGTCTTCCACATCCATTCCAAGAATGGCATCTTTTAAAGGACCATTGACATGAGAAACTGCTTTTAAAACGCCTTTTCCACAATATCGCTTTTCTCCATCACGAAGTTCTAGAGCTTCTCTTTCTCCTGTGGAGGCACCACTTGGAACAGATGCCCTTCCTAAAATACCATTTTCTAAAATAACATCCACTTCTACCGTAGGGTTTCCTCTTGAATCTAAAATCTCTCGTCCTATGATTTCCTTAATCTTTGTCATTTTCTTTCTCCTTTTCTTCTAATTCTCTAACTAATTCTTTCCATTCGTCTCCACGATCTTCGCATTTTTCATATTGATCCCAGGATGCCGAAGCAGGACTTAAAAGCAAAATATCTCCTTCTTCTGACAACTGGTATCCTTCCCAAAATGCTTCTTTTAAATGTTCTTGGATCTTCGTTGGAATTTGATGTTTTTGTCCAAATTCTAAAACACGATTTCTACAACTTCCAATTCCAATTATCTGTTTCACAAACTTCATCATAGGAAGCAAGGTTTCAAAATCTTGTCCTCGCTCTAATCCTCCCAAGAACAAAATAATCGGTTGTTCAAAAGAGGAAAGGGCAATTTGCGTACATTTTATATTGGTTGCTTCTGTATCATTATAAAACTTTCGTCCCTTCACTTCTCCTACAAATTCTAATCTATGCGCGACGCCTTTAAAATTTTTAACAACCTTTTCAATCACCTCATTGGAAACTGCAAATTCTTTTGCAATCATAATTGCTGCCATCACATTTTCGATATTATGAAGGCCCTTGAGTTGAATATCTTTGCGCTGGAGCACTTTTTCTCCGTAGTAGTAAATCGTATCGTTTTTTAAATACGTCCCGTTGATTTCATGGGCGCTAGAAAAATATTTGACTTGAGAGGAAATTCCATCAAGCTCTTTTAAAACATCTTGATTTTCAAGATTTAAAATAGCAATATCTTCTTTGCTTTGGTTATAAAACATCTTCGCTTTCGCGTTTTTATAAGCCGCATAACTTCCAAAAAAATCAATATGGGCTTCTGAAAAATTCGTTACCAATGCAATATGTGGGTGAAATTCTTGAATATTTGCTCCTTGCTGACAAGAGACTTCCATCACAATGATATCCCCTTTGTTCACTTTTTTTAGAAAGCTACAAAGTGGATAGCCTATATTTCCTGCTAAATGTACTTTTTTAGGAAATGCTTCTTTTAAAATTTCGTAGGTTAAGGTCGTTGTTGTTGTTTTTCCATTGGTTCCTGTAATTCCTACAATTGTTACGATATCTTTTAAAAAGTGGTAGGCAAGTTCTACTTCATTGATGACAGGGATTCCAAGTGCTGTTGCTTTTTCTACATACATGTGGTTGGGCGAAATTCCAGGATTTTTAATCAAATAGTCAAAGCTTTCATCTAGCAGATCCTCTGGATGTGATCCAAAGACAAACTGAACCCCTTGTTTCTTCAATTCTTCAATTTTTTCTAAGGAATGTTTTTCTAAATCTTTCGCATCATTCAAAACAACGGTACAACCATGCTCTAGTAAAACTTTACAAGCTTCATAGCCACTTCTTGCAAATCCTAACACGAGAACTTTTTTTTGTTCAAACATCTAAACACACTCCTTTCTTCTATTATACACTTCTTTTCCTGCTTTTAAATCTTTTTTTAGAGGAAAACTTATGCTATAATCAAACATAGGAAGGAGGGGCCCTATGAAAATCATTACGCTATCACCTGAACAATTTCAAGCGTATGCATCTTCCCATCGTTACCGAAATTTTTATCAAACGACAGCTTACGGAAATACCATGAAATTACATGGCTATGAGATTCACTATTTAGGCTTTCAAGATGAACATGGGACTTTACTGGGTGCGACCCTTTTGATTTTCAAAGAAGTCTTTATGGGAAATAAGATGGCTTATGCTCCTCGTGGAATGTTATTTGACTACAGTAATTCCTTTTTTTTGGAGGAGTTGATGACCAAGTTAAAGAAACTTCTTGGAAAGCAAGGGTTCATCTATTTAAAGATTGATCCTTTCATTCCCGTTAACATCCGCTCTAAAGATGGCTCTATTCTAAACAGTAATCCTGAAGCTGGAATTATTCTAGAAAATTTAAAGTCTGCGGGCTTTCAGCACTATAGTGCACAGTTAAATTTTGAAAATCAAAAACCTAGATTTGAAGCAGTGGTTACGTTAAATCAGGATATCAAGGAAGTTTATCAAAACTTTGATAAACGGACACGCTACAAGATAAAAAAGGCAATGCGAAGTGGAATTGAAATTTTAGAAGGAACAGAAGAAAACATCAAGGATTTTTATGAATTTATCAAACGAAAACAAACCCATTCACTTGCTTATTACCAAGACTTATACAATAATTTTCAAGAACAGGCAACACTTTATCTTGCAAAACTCAATACAGAGACTTTTGTAATTAACAGTAAACAACTTTATGAAAGAGAAATGGACCGAAATGATGCTTTGGCAAAACAAGTCCAAAATCAAGATATTAAAGGGAAGAAGAAACGAACCCTTCTCAATACCAAGATGGAGTCTGATAAACTTCTCAACACCTATAAAAAGGACTTAGTGTGGGCAACTGAACTGTTAAAAGAAAACCCAAAGGGAATTTTAGTAGGTGGTGCCTTAACCATTACCTATGACCAAGCTGTTTATTTGTTTATCGAAGGATTGAATCCAAAGTTTAAGGAATTAAATTCCAATTATCTTTTAAAATGGGAAATCTTAAGACGTGCTAAAAAAGAAAAGTTCAAGTATGTAAATTTGAATGGCATTACTGGAAATTTTGAAGAAGAAGAAGGAAAGTTTCAGGGTCTTAACGAAATGAAATTAGGCTACCACGCTGTCATTACTGAATATGTGGGTGAATTTGATTTTATTATCAATGGGCTCACTTATAACTTGTATCGAAATCTAAATAAAGAAAAGGATAAGAAGAGTCCACCACCAAAAAAACAAGAAACAAAAAAAGGAAACAACAGTTAACGCGTTTGTTTCCTTTTTAGTTTGCATACGCTAATGAATTTAAAGTATATTCACAAATTTCATCCCAGTTGGATGCTTCTTCTTGTGGATATTTAAAATCAACCATCACCGCTTTTTCTTGGACTGCAAAGAATAAGACATGATGCATTTCCATTGTTGTATCGTTTTGAATGGTGTAATTTAAGTGCGCTACATTCTTATCGTCTCCGACGGTTGTTACAATATCTTTGGTAATATTGGCGCCTGCAATTTTCGTTTTGTAATTTTCGACAAAAGCTTGTAGTGTTTCATTCGATAAAGCATCACTTGTTGCATGTACCAATAAGTTTACTTGGAACGTATCATCTGTAAAGATAAGCCCCGGTTTAAAGTCATTGGTATATCTTTTATTGACTTCTTCATCACTCATTTCTACAAAAAGCTCTGGAATTTTTAAATAAAATTTTTGGTTGATTCTATACTTTTTAAATTCGACTGTTTCCCCATCAAACTGAATCGCATCTTCTTTTATCGTTTTTTTCTCTTCTTTTTCTTTTGGAAGTAAGAAAAATAGGGCAATTGCCAAAATGAAAATACCAAGAATTGCGATTAGCATTATTCTTTTTTTCTTCATAGACGCTCCTTTAAAAGAAAAAGGGCTTACCGCCCTGTTTTCTAATTTTATTCAACAATCTCTGAAACAACTCCGGCACCAACTGTACGTCCACCTTCACGGATAGAGAACTTTGTACCTTTTTCAATTGCAATTGGGTGAATTAACTCAACATTGATTGAAACATTGTCTCCTGGCATAACCATTTCAACACCATCAGGTAGTCCGATAACACCAGTTACGTCTGTTGTTCTGAAGTAGAACTGAGGACGATAGTTTGCAAAGAATGGAGTATGACGTCCACCTTCTTCTTTAGAAAGTACGTAAACTTCAGCTTTAAATTTGCTGTGTGGTTTTACGCTTCCTGGTGCTGCAAGAACTTGTCCACGTTCAACTTGTTCACGAGAGATACCACGAAGAAGTACACCTGCATTGTCTCCAGCTTCAGCAAAGTCTAATTGCTTACGGAACATTTCAATTCCTGTTACAACTGTCTTTTGCGTATCACGGATACCAACGATTTCAACTTCATCGTTCAACTTTAATTGTCCACGTTCAACACGTCCTGTAACAACAGTACCACGCCCTGTGATTGTGAAGACATCTTCAATACTCATCAAGAATGGTTTTGTGTTGTCACGTTCAGGTGTTGGAATCCATTCGTCAACTGCATCCATCAATTCATAGATTGCATCAACATACTTAGGGTCTCCTTCAAGCGCCTTAAGTGCTGAACCACGAATAATTGGAGTGTTATCTCCATCGTAGTCATAAGAACTTAATAGGTCACGGATTTCCATTTCTACTAAGTCTAATAACTCAGGATCATCTACCATATCACATTTGTTCATGAAGACTACCATACGAGGTACGCCAACTTGACGTGATAATAAGATGTGCTCACGTGTTTGTGCCATAGCACCATCTGTAGCTGCAATTACAAGAATTGCTCCATCCATTTGTGCTGCACCTGTAATCATGTTCTTTACATAGTCAGCATGTCCTGGACAGTCAACATGGGCATAATGACGTTTTTCTGTTTGGTATTCAACGTGTGCAGTATTGATTGTAATACCACGTTCTCTTTCTTCTGGAGCTTTATCGATATTTGCATAATCTGTAAAGTCCGCCCAAGCAGGGTTTTTGTCATGTAGACACTTTGTAATTGCTGCAGTTAATGTAGTTTTACCATGATCTACGTGTCCAATTGTACCAATGTTAACATGTGGTTTTGAACGGTCAAATTTTTCTTTTGCCATTTTTCTTTTCCTCCTTTTTTCATTTACATTTCTTATTTTATCTAACAATTGAAGTTTTTTCAACTGTTTTGATAACTATTTTTTGGATTATTAAGAATTTCTAATTTCCGCTTTTCTTAATAATTTCTTCTGCAATGTTCTTTGGAACTTCTTCATAATGATCGAATGTCATTTGGAAGTTTCCACGACCTTGGGTATTACTACGAAGTGTCGTTGCATATCCAAACATTTCAGAAAGTGGAACCATCGCTCCTAGTTTTACAACCATTCCTTGACTTTCTTGTCCAAGTGGACGTCCACGACGACTGGTAAGATCTCCCATGACGTTTCCAAAGTATTCATCTGGAGTTGTAACATCTACTTTCATGATTGGTTCTAATAGAACTGGGTTACAATTCTTTCTTGCTTCTTTAAGGGCAAGGGATGCAGCTACTTTGAAAGCCATTTCATTGGAGTCGACATCATGATAAGAACCATCATAAAGGGTTGCTTTTACATCGATCATAGGGTATCCTGCAAGAATTCCTGTTTGCATCGCTTCTTGTAGTCCTTTATCAACAACTGGAATATATTCACGAGGAACAACACCACCTACGATAGCATCCACAAATTCATATCCCTTATCTGGATTTGGCTCAAACTTAACCCAAACGTGACCATATTGTCCACGTCCACCAGATTGTTTGATGTATTTTCCTTCGCATTCGCCAGTTGCCTTAATGGTTTCACGATAAGCAACTTGTGGTTTTCCAACATTTGCTTCTACGTTAAATTCACGCTTCATACGATCTACTAAGACATCCAAATGAAGTTCACCCATACCAGCAATGACAGTTTGTCCTGTCTCATGGTCTGTATGCACCTTGAAGGTTGGATCTTCTTCAGCCAATTTTTGAAGGGCAATTGCCATCTTATCTTGGTCTGCTTTAGATTTTGGTTCCACAGCAAGTTGAATAACTGGTTCTGGAACAACTAAGCTTTCCAAAATAATTGGTTTTTTCTCATCACATAACGTATCTCCTGTTGTCGTGTTTTTAAGTCCTACTGCGGCAGCGATATCTCCTGTGTATACATCTGAGATTTCTGTACGGTTATTGGCATGCATCAAGAGAATACGACCAATTCTTTCTTTGGAATCTTTTGTAGAGTTTAAGACATAACTTCCGGCACTCAAATGTCCTGAATACACACGGAAGAATGTAAGACGTCCTACAAACGGATCGGTCATAACCTTGAA
>CANQVB010000025.1 GCA_947627225.1 uncultured Bacilli bacterium | reverse complement strand
AATGAAGAACTAAAAGACTATAGATACATAGGAAAAGATCCCAATAACTATGTGACATTTAATGGAGAAGATGCCGGCTGGAGAATCATTGGAATCTTTACAGTCGAAGATGGAAATGGGAAGAAAGAAAAGCGGATTAAACTAATACGAAAAGACTTTTTAAGAACCAGTGATAGAGACAATAAAATATCCTGGGACAACAAACCAAGTGGGACAGGTTCATCAGAATCGGAGTATGGAAGTAATGACTGGACAGATGCAAGACTCATGATGTTATTAAATCCAGGATATGATACAAATTCACTCGCATCAGGAGGAAAAGGAAGTCTTTATT
The DNA here is from genome assembly GCA_947627225.1 of uncultured Bacilli bacterium. Taxonomy (GTDB): domain Bacteria; phylum Bacillota_I; class Bacilli_A; order RF39; family UBA660; genus CANQVB01. The sequence goes on along the minus strand of CANQVB010000025.1, from coordinate 17,497 downwards.
GGAACCAAGAAAGTGGGCAATGTCCATATGGGGAAAACAATGGAACAACAGAATGCAATTTTAGTACAACAGGATTAAGTGAAGAAGCAAGGAAGATGATAGGAGATACAAAATGGTACTTAGGGGGAAGTAGTAGTTATAACAATGTAACTGCAGAAATGTTTTATACAAGAGAAAGAGGAACAACAGTAGATAACAAACATCAAACAAGTTGGGTAGGAAAAGTTGGATTGATGTATCCAAGTGACTATGGGTATGCGACAGGAGGAAGTAGTGGAACATGGAGTAGAATAAATTGTTTAGCGAAAGAATTATTTAACTGGAATCAAGTCAAAGATTGTTGGACGAACGATTGGTTATATGATAGTAGTAATGAGCAATGGACCATTGCTCCACGTTCAAATTTTGCCGGAGGCGTGTTCTACTACAGTGATGGTTCTATCAGCTACAGCGGTGCGAATAGCACGTATCGCGTTGTCCGACCAGTCGTTTATCTAAAATCTAGCGTTACACTTTTAAGAGGTACAGGTACAAAAAGTAATCCGTTTGTTTTGGGGTAATAGAGGCAAACTGACCTCTTTCTTTTTGTGCTAAATCATGTTATGATAAAGAAAATAAGAATAGGGAGGACTAAACAATGAAAGGAAAAGAAAAATTGCAAAAACAACCGAAAGAAAAAGAAGAAGTTGAAAGTTGGGTCTATATTCTTCTTCTATCTGCACTTACCATTCTAGCTTGGGTTTTAGGAAAATTTGATTTTACATTCGGAAATACAACATTTACGCTGGCACTATTTGCTTATCCATTTTTATATTTTATTGCGAATATTATTACCAAGAAATATGGGGTAAAAGAGACCATGATTGCTATTGCGTATTCTGCTTTTATGATGCTATTGTTTGTGACAGTTTCTAATCTTCTTACGGAACAGGAAATTGATTATTTACCCCTTACGGGTGAGTTGTTTGGATATTTGATGAGTCAATTGGTCAATGTAGCCATTTACTTCTATCTTTATATGAATACACTGATGAACAAATTCGTTCTACTTCTCAACTATGTTTTTGTTCTGTTAATCAATCATTTTATTGCTATGCTTTTTGCTTCTAGAATGATTTTGCTTAGAAGTTTTTGGCAAAGTTTAATTGCCATGCTATTGACAGAAGCGATTATTTCCATTGTACTTGTATTTTTTGACTCTAAAAAAATCGAACCAAAAGTCTATAAAAAACTGATCCAAAACAAGAAATAGAATAGGATAGTTTGTACGATACAAGAGAAACTTTGAAAAATCTACAAAAGTTAGATTTTTCTTTTGCTTTTAATAAGAGTTGCGTTATAATAATATTAGTTTGAAAGGAGAGGAGTGTTTGTGGAACTTTCTTTTTCTTCAAGAGAAGCGCTTTACAAAAGAGTAAAACCTGCTTTACGAGTCAAAAAACGAGAACTAGAACAGCTTGGTTTTTCCTACATTCGAGAAATCGATATTTGGAATTATTTAATTGAAAGTCGCTGGAAAAAAGGGCATGCACTCATGCTTTCTGATGTTGTTTCAGATATTTTGCATGTAGAATATCAAGCGCTAGACTCATATGTCAAAAAAAGAAACACAGAAGAAAAGAAACAACAAACAATTCCAATCGAAATCATTTAAGAGGTGAAAAAATGAAAAAACAGACAAAACAAGTAATTGCAAGAAGTATATTCCTAGTCGTACTTACTCTTTTTGTGTGTCTAGGATTTGTTCCACTGTTTCAAAATTTAAACTTTGGGCTAGATTTACAAGGTGGTTTTGAAGTGTTATATCAAGTCAAATCGATGGATGGAAGTGACATGACACAAGAAAAGATGACAGCAACTTACAAAAGTATGAGTAAGCGAATCGATTTGCTTGGCGTAAGTGAACCTGAGATTATTTTGGAAGGAACGGATAAAATTCGTGTAAAATTAGCGGGGGTTACCGATCAAGAAACAGCAAGAAAACAACTTTCTACTGTGGCATCTTTATCCTTTCGGGATACCAAAGATAATCTATTGATGACAAGTGAAGTTTTGCGTGCAGGAGGTGCGAAACTGACTACAGATAATCAAGGAAATCCTGCCGTATTATTAAGTGTACGCGATAAAGATAAATTTTTTGAGGTAACCAATAAAGTCAAAGATTATGAAAATAATGCCATTGTGATTTGGTTGGATTTTGAAGAGGGTACGGATAGTTATACGATAGAACAATCCGTTTGTGGTACAGAACAATCCAACTGTTTAAGTGCCGCAACCGTTTCACAAGGGTTTGCGAGTGATGTGATTATTCAAGGAAGATTTTCTCAAGAAGAAGCACAAAATCTTGTAGACTTAATCAATTCGGGTTCTCTTCCTACAAAACTAACAGAAATTTCCAGTAAAACAGTGGGTGCATCCTTTGGAGATGCAACCTTAGAAAAAACATTTCTTGCAGGTGTAATCGGCATCATTGCCATTATTCTTTTATTACTGTTCCTGTACCATTTCGCAGGTTTTTTATCAGGCATTTCTATTTTAATCTATACGTTCTTAGTCTTTTTAACATTTTGGGTTGTAGGGGGTGTTTTGACACTACCTGGAATTGCAGCGCTTGTACTTGGAATTGGAATGGCTGTGGATGCCAACGTAATTATGTATGCTAGAATTAAAGAGGAACTCTATAAAGGAAAAAGTTTGGAAATGGCATTCAAATTAGGAAGTAAAGCAAGTTTTAAAACCATCTTAGATTCTAACTTAACCACGCTTTTAGTTGCCATCATTATGTTTGTATTTGGAGAAAGTAGTGTAAAAGGCTTTGCGACGATGTTGATCATTACAATCGCAGTCACTATGTTTACTATGGTTTACTTAACAAGAGTATTGGTGAAATTCTTTGTGAAAACCAAATTCTTTAATCAACGCCTTAATCTGTTTCTTCATGTCAAGAAAGAAGACAAGAAGTCCGTAAATCCTACTGTCAAAAAACAAAGAGATTTTCTCAAAGTAGGCCGCTATTTTATTGCCTTTTCTTGTATCGTTTTAGTACTGGGTGGTATTTTTCTTGGTACCAAAGGATTAAAGCTAGGAATCGATTATCAAGCAGGAAGTAACATTACCATTCAAACAGAAAAGAACTTAACCAAAAAAGAACTACAAGAAGATATGAAAAGCTTAAAGTTAAAAACATTGCAGATAGAAAAACAAAATGGGGAAGACAGTATTCGTGTAAAAAACATATTAAGTCGGGAAAAAGTAGAAGAAGTCAGTCATTATTTTGAAGAAAAATATGAAGCAAAAGTGAATATTGATGTTGTTTCTAACATTGTTAAGCAAGAGCTTGTCAAAAATGCCATTCTTGCCATTCTTCTTTCTCTACTTGGAATTATTATTTATGTATCGTTAAGATTCCAATTTAATTACGGTGTTGGAGCTGTCGTTGCACTTTTACATGATGCACTGATGATGGTTGCTGTCTTTGCAATTACAAGATTTGAAGTTTCTGTCATGTTTATTGCCGCTGTTTTAGCAATTATTGGTTATTCAATTAACAACACAATCGTCATGTTTGATCGAATTAGAGAACATCGTGAAAAAGAAGAGGAGAAGAAATTAACCGAAGAAAAGTTAAGGAATTTAACGAATCAAGCCATCCAAGAGACTTTACTACGTACTGTCTATACTTCCTTTACAACCCTTCTTCCAGTCTTGGCATTAATCTTACTGGGAAGCTCTGAAATTTTAGGTTTTAATATTGCTATGTTAGTTGGACTCATTGCTGGAACGTATTCTTCTATCTTTGTTGCAACTATGGTGTGGTATAAATTAGAGGTAAAAAGGATTGGAAAAAAGCGTAAACGTAAAAAAGTTTATCATGATGAAATGGAAGAAAAAATAGTGGTAGGAATTAATGATTAATCAAAAATGGTTATAAAAAATTATTTTTTATTAATCTTTGTAAAAAGAAAGAAGGAGTAACATGGCTAAAGAAAAAGAAATCGTCACGTTGGATAAGTTACTTTTAAAAACAGATACCTATCTCAAAGAAGAAACGGATAGAAATGCGATTATAAAAGCCTATCAGTTCGCACAAGAAGCACATCGAGGACAATTTCGGAAAAGTGGAGAACCGCATATTGACCACCTTTTACATGTCGCACTGATTTTAACGGAAGTCTATGCAGACTGTGAAAGCATTGAAGTTGCTCTTTTAAAGGATGTATTGGAAGACTGTGGTGTCGAAGAGGAAGAAATTGAGATGGAATTTGGAAAAAACGTCGCAACCCTTTTAAAAGGCGTTACTAAATTGTCACGGCTTCACTTTTCTACTGAAAATGACTATCTCATTGAATATTATAAGAAAATTATTGTTGGAATGAGTGAAGATGTAAGAGTGATTATCATTAAATTGGCAGATTGCCTACACAATATGCGTACACTTTGGGCACTTCCTTTTGAAAAACAAAAACTGAAAGCGAAGGAAACACTAGAAATACTAGCACCTATCGCAGATCATTTAGGAATTCATAAAATCACAAGTGAATTACGGGATTTATCGCTTCGCTATTTAAAACCAGAAATTTTTTATGACATCGCAGAAAAGTTGAATAAAACAAAACTGGAACGGGATAAAACAGTTTCTTTGATGATGCATGAAGTTACGGATTTGTTAAAAGAACATAATATCACGCATGAAATTACGGGGCGTGCCAAAAGTATTTACAGTATTTATACGAAATTAAACAAAGGGAAAAAATTCAGTGATATTTATGATTTGCTGGCACTACGCATCTTTGTAAATACAGAACAAGAGTGTTATTTAGCGCTTGGAATTATTCATTCCAAATTTAAACCCTTTCCAAATCGGTTTAAGGATTATATCGCTATGCCAAAAGCAAACATGTACCAAAGCTTGCATACTACCGTTTTTGGTGTAGATGGATACTTATTTGAAATTCAAATTCGCACGTATAAGATGGATGAAATTGCAGAAAATGGAATCGCATCCCACTGGGCATACAAAGAAAAAAAAGATGCCTCTAGCGCTATGCAAACAACGACAGAACAAAAATTGCAGTTTTTTAAATCGATCATGGAGCTTTCTCAAGAAAAACTTTCTAGTGAAGAATTTGTACAAAGTGTCAAAGATGAAGTTTTAAACAATAATATCTATTGTTTTACGCCGAAAGGGGATGTGATTGAACTTCCAAGAGGATCAACTCCCATTGATTTTGCTTATAAAGTTCATACGAAAATCGGAGAGACAATGGTAGGAGCTATTGTCAATGATTCGATTGTTCCCCTAGATTATGAACTACAAGATAATGATATTGTAAAAATTAATACGAATAAGAATAGCACTCCATCTAAAGAATGGATTGGGATGGTAAAATCTGCGACGGTGAAGAATAAGATACGAAGTTTCTTTGCTAAAAATGAAAAAGAAATTTATATAGAACGAGGCAAATATACGCTAGAAAAAACCCTACGGAAGCAGAAAATTGCCTTTCATGACTTTTTAAATGATCAAAACCTTGCTCTTTTATTCCGCGAATTCAAAATCAATGATTTAGATGAGTTGTATTGGGCAGTAGGAACTGGAAAAATTACAGCCTTAGCAGCGATTCATACCATCTTTAAACCACAAGATGAAAAACCAAAACAGGAAAAAACCTTTAAGAAAAAAGAGGCTACCGATATTATTGTAGATGGAATTGAAAAAGTAAAAGTACAATTGTCATCTTGTTGTATGCCGCTTCCAGGAGATGATATTATTGGGTATATTACAAAAGGAAATGGCATTAGTATTCATAGAACCACCTGTCATAACCTTGACAATTTGGTGGAGCGATGTGTTCCTGTTCACTGGAATCAACATGCGCTTGCAACCCATTATTTGACAGCGATTGTACTTTATACCAATACACTAGAAGATCATCTGGCTGAGATTATTACAAAGCTTAGTTCTTTGGATGTTGTGATTGATGAAGTAAAAACGCTACATCGGGAAAATTTAGTCATTGAAATACAATTGTATGTCCATTCCAAAGCACAATTAGACAAATTGAAAACAGAGTTATTAAAGCTTTCTTATCTTGTAGATGTAAGGAGGATTTATCGATGAGAGTTTGTATTCAAAAAGTAAAACATGCATCCTGCGTCGTTAACAATAAAGAAATTTCATCTATTTCCAACGGTCTTCTTTTGTTCGTCGGTTTTACAGAAACAGATCAAGAAGCGACGATTTCATGGATGGTGCATAAAATTTTAAATTTGCGGATCTTTGAAGATGAGAACGAAGTGATGAATCGCTCACTTTTACAAGTCGGTGGAGAAATTTTATGTATCTCACAATTTACTTTGTATGCTTCCTGTAACAAAGGAAATCGCCCCAGTTACACACAAGCGCTAGCGAGTAATCGAGCCAATATACTTTATCAAATGTTTGTTAAGAAATTGCAGGAACAGGTGCCAACACAAATGGGTGCGTTTGGTGAAATGATGGAAATTTCACTGACAAACATGGGGCCAACCACAATTATTTTAGAGAGGTGATAGCATGTATTCAAATAAAATCAATTATCGGTGGTTTAATCTTCTTTTACTGCTTGGAATTTTATATATTGGACTTACTACCATTGGGGCATGGAGTGGGGTTCTTTTTTCCATTTTAAAAGTAATCTTTCCATTCCTCTTGGCTTTTGCGATTGCTTATGCCCTTTATCCAATCGAAAAAAAACTAGAAAAAAAAGGAGTTCGTAAATGGCTCGCAGTGACCTTAATTATTGGGGGTGCTATTTTAATAATGGCAGGGTTACTTGCTGTAACGCTACCCCTTATTTACGAACAGTTAATTTCTTTTTCAAAAATGATTCTAGAAGCACTGAGTGCAGTTGCAAATAAATTTAACTTAAATTTAGGAGATGTCGAAGTTAAGTTGAGCGATAGTTTGAATCAAATTGTAAAGAGTATTGGTCAAATTGTTACAGATGGCTCTTTCGATTTTTTAGGAAAAACCGTATCTTTGGCAGGCACTGCATTAGTAACATTGATTGTAACCATTTATCTATTGGCTGATATGGATAAAATCAGAAAACGTTTAAAGAAATTTTTAAGCAATTTTTCTACAAGAAGTTACCATTACCTTCAAAGTCTTGATAAAGAACTGGGAAATTATTTAAAAGGACTTGCACTTTTTATGGTAATCCAATTTTTCGAATATTCCATTCTCTTTCTACTTGTAGGTCATCCAAACTGGTTATTGCTTGGCGTTTTGGCATGTCTTACTACAATCATTCCTTATTTTGGTGGTCTTGCGACTAATTTAATTGCACTGGTAACGGCTTCGGTTGTTTCTACGCCACTTTTTATTGCCACTTTAATCATCTGTCTTATTTTCCCACAGTTAGATGGATATGTCATTTCTCCAAGAGTCTATGGACATACGAATAATATCAATCCATTAATTACGATTATCGTTGTGTCTATTGGTGGAACATTAGGAGGAATTGTTGGAATTATCATCGCTTTACCACTTTATATTTTGCTCCATGCCTCTTATCAATTTTTTGAAAAGGATATACAAAAAGGAGTAGAGAAACTGACAGATGCCCAAAACATTCCAAAAAAGAAGTAGGGCATCTTCTTTTTTTGTCAAATTATGTAGAGTTTATAGAACGACAGCATTGCATCTTGAAAAAAGATTCATTTTGTGATAAACTTTATAGTGTTTTGCAAGAAGTGTGATCGTTTAGCATACGTATAAATTAGAAGGTGAAAAGATGGCAATACACTATACTTATGAGAATGAAGAATTTAACACAATTATTCGTCCTATCCTCAACAATGTTTCTTTTCAAGGTTTAAAACAAGTAAGTCATCACGGAATCAATCGATATAATCATTCTTTGCGTGTTGCATATTACTCTTATTGTGTTACAAAGTTTTTACACTTAAATTATAAAGAAGCTACCAAAGGCGCTATCTTACATGATTTTTTTTATGATGTAGCGGAAAGAACGAAGAAAGAAATGTTAGTGAATCATCCAAAATATGCAAGAGATTTAGCGAAAAGTCAATTTGAAATTACACCATTAGAAGAAGATATCATTCTTTCACATATGTTTCCAGTCGCACCTCGTATTCCGAGATATTTGGAAAGTTGGATTGTAGACTTCGTGGATGATTGTGCTGGAATTTATGAAAAAGCGCATTCGGTTAGAAATCAATTATCCCATGCCTGTAGTTTCCTGTTTTTCTTTCTCATGTTAATACTTCGTAAGTGAGGGATACTATGGATTTAACAGCATTATTTCAAAATCATAGCACGTCTATTCCTGTACAGGAAGTTGTGTGCTTTGAGAAGGAAGAGATAAAAGGAACGGATATTGAAAAACTTGAAAATGTTTCTGTCACAGGACAAATTACAAAGAATGATGTGGACATGATTACCTGTGATTTAGAGGTAGCAGGCACTATGTTTTTAAAAGATGCCATATCGAATGAGGTCGTTCCTTATCCATTTTCCTTTTCTATAGAGGAAAATATTGAGGATTTCATTGAAAAAAGTAAAAATAGTCTTGCATTTAAAGAGCTTTTATGGGAAAATATTGTACTGGAGATTCCCATTCGCTACACGACGGTAGAAGATTATCAGCTATATCAAGGAAACGGATGGCGTCTTACAAGTGAAGATGCGACTTTTCAAGGAGAAAATCCATTTCAAGAACTATTAAATCATAAAGAAGAGGAGTGAGTAAAATGATGCAATTAAATATTCAAATGTTTGCAGTACCATTTCGTAAAGTTTCTAAAACAAGAAAACGAATGAGAAGGGCCCATAATGCTTTAGTTACACCTGGAATGACTGTATGTAAAGATTGTGGGGCACAAATTAAACCACATCGTGTTTGTCCAAAATGTGGTACCTATAAGGGAAAAGTAGTTGTCAAAGAACAAGAAGTATAAATTGAATTTTTAGGATAGCAAGGAAGGAGTAATGCTCCTTCTTTTTTATAGTCCGATAAAAATACTTCTAGACAAATCCAATAAGAAAAATCTTAAATATTTTTAGATAAATAGTTGTTATTAAAAGAAAAATATTGTATGATAAAAAGCAAATTCACAACCAATATTTTCAAAGTCAAGAATGGGTATATTCACCTTTTTTGAAAATACATTTAATTAAGAAAGGTTTTCTGCAAGGGAAGATTGAAAAACAAAATCCAGGGAGGTACATAATGATAAATGAAGAAAATCTAAACAAATTATACCAAGACGTTTTAGAGGGTGTTCCATTGACAACAAAAGAATTAAATGCTTTTGGTTTTAATTTTAAAGACTTGAATGATCTCATTGAAAAAGGAAGCATCATGCGAGTTAAGAGAGGTCTTTATGCTTTAGCATCCGTAGAGGGAATGCTTTACTATGGAAAAAGGTTGATTGCTCAAAAAGAATATGATAAGGCTACACAATGTTTTCAAAAATGTCATGAGATTGATCCAACACATAAGGGCGTGTGCTTTCAATTGTTTTTGAAATCCGTTCAAAATAAAGATTATACGAAAGCTTTTGAATATTTTGATGTTTTTTATGAGAGTGACAATGCATTTTATAATGCAGATAGTAACTTCTATTTATATATGTTAAGCATGATTACAGAACTACCTGAAAATCACAGACAATATGCGAAATACTTACAATTCCAAGATTTTAAAGTGGATTTGAATGATAAAAGATATGAAAATATTCATTTACAAAACAAAATCAGAATATCTGCTTCAAAACAAAGATTTAATTTAGCCATAAAACAATTGAATGAGGCTATCCAAGAAAAAGAAAGTTTAAGTGTTCAAGATATACTCACGCAGACATTACTTCTACAAGCAATTGAAGTCCAACAGCAAAATAGAAAAAATGTAGTTTCCTTAATTCAACAAGAGAAGTATGAAGATATCGTTACGCTTTACAACAGAATATCGTCTTTCCGTCATTTGAGTCAAGCTGAGAATTATACAGCACTCCTTACGAAAGACCTGTTAAATATGCTTAAAACCAAGTGTATTCCTCAAAAGCGAGTTATAAATCCAAAAACATTGCAAGAAGCAATCAATGGAAAAAACTATGAACTTGCTTTGTCTTTAATACCTGCAAATGAAAAAACTCGAGAAAATTATTTAATCTATAGGAATCCTACTTATATACTTCTTAATGAGATTGTGAATAAAAGTAAAGAATTAGAAGAAAGAATTAAAAAAGAAAAGCAAACACCTCCGGCTGCTACCGCAAAAAGAACCATCCAACCCCTTGAAAAATCTCCTGTGATTGAAACGGAAGCATCTGAAAAATCTAGCAATGAAACTTTTGTAGATATGATGCAATTTTTAATGAATGGCGACGTGGATAATACCTTGAAAACCTTAAGAGTTTATTTAAACAGCATCAACAAAACTGATTATGAATTTTTAATTATAGATCTTATCAAAATAAGTTTATTGAAGAAAGACACAGCTTTTATTGACCCAATGGTAATATTAACTTTAATGCGTAGTGAAAATTACTCCTTTGATATTTCGACTTATATCCAGGCATTTTATATTCAAATAGCAAAAAATAACTTTGAAGAAGCAAGAATCTATTTAGATATCATTTTCAAAGGAAACAAATTAAGTCAAGATGGTGTTATCCTTGATAGTTTATATCAAGTTTTAAAGGCAAAAGAAAATAGGAAAGATTATAAAGAAGGCGATACAGTCTTAAATATAGTCGATGAAACTTTAGAAGATAGAAACACGAAATTTTTAAACAAGCAACAAACATCCCAAGTACAAATGCAGTACGAAACACCCTCAAAAGAAAAAATAACAGAAGAAGAAAGCAATTTAGAAAAAAAGTTGATGAATAAAAATTATATAAGAAGGTTTCGCCAAAAAGGTGTTATCTTACTAAAACCCATGAAACGTGAAAGAATAGATAGAATCATTGAAATGGTTGAAAATTATAAAGATAAGGTGGCGGCTTTTGTAATTGGCGAAGGAAATAAACAACAAGTCGTTTTAAGATATAAACCGAAAATTAATGAATATGTTGATGTTACAAATCTTATCCATTTAGGGAGTCAAGCCTATAAAGAAGGAAATTATAAGGAATGTATAGAAAATTATTTACAATTACTTCGATTTTTTGAAGAACCTCAAGCATACATTTATTCAGGGTTAGGATTATCATATCTACACAGAAGGAAAATTTCTCGTGCAATAGATTATTTAACCATAGCAAATGATTTAGTTAAAAAAGAAAACTTAGATTTGGATTATAGTGACTTGATTGCTGTACTAAAAGGAGATATACCTGAAGAAGATCGGAAACCTTATTTTAGAATGACACAAGAAGATTTCGATTATAATGGTGTCAGTCAATATTATGGCATTGATAATTTTGTAGAAATAAATTCCTTTATTATTGAATCAGGATTAGATGTAGAAACGGCTTGTGAACAAATTGGATTATCTTTAGAACAAACGGATCTTGTCAAATTGATTTATGCACGAGAATTTTATATGCAAGGGAATTATAAGAAAGGCGATTTGTTTCTTAAATCCTTCGAAAGAAGTAAAGCGAAGACAGAGAATACGAAAAGAATTTTTGAAGAAGTACAAGTCAATAAAAAATTTTATCAGTATAGAAAAAAAGATACACAAACACAATTAGTTCTGTCTTTAGTTCCCAAGAAAAAATAAGTCTCTAAAGATGAAAATTATAAACATGAAAATAAAAGCCCTACAAAAAGAATTGTGGGGCATTTTGATTCTGTTTTTCAGTTTCTGCTTGATTTTCTATCGTTTCTACGGCTTCCTCTTGCGTGGCGACATCTCCAATGGCACTTGCAATTTTGAACATCGTTTTCGCATTGGAAAGCATAGGTCTTACCTGATATACAATAGGAATCGCCTGATTAATAATCCCAAGCGTACGTTGTGTATTGGTTAAGAAGTTACTCCAATTAAATTTTGTTTTTGTAACACCGAATGGATTCAGTCCCCTTCGAAATAAAGAGGTTCCTTGATTTTGCATGACTGTATTTCCATAGGGGTTATAAACATTTCCAAATGGCGGATATTGATTATACATTTTGATCACCTTTACTATACTATATGACAAAAACTCTTCTCTTGTGTAAATAACTATTTTTTGATATACTACTACTGTAGAGTAGGAAGGATGTTGGAAGATGGAGATACTATTGAAACCTTTTATCTTGGTATATCATCTCGTGGATAAATTTTTTCGTCTTCCACAAAAAATATTGACGTATGCTTATTCAGGGGTTTTAGCAGTTTTAGATAAGATCAGTTTGAACAAAGAAAAAAAAGAAGAAGAAATTCCTGATATTTTAGAAGAAGTACCAAATGAAATTAAAGGACTCCGCCCCAAAAAGAAAAATTTAGAAAAAGATCCGACTTTATTACCATACCGATATACCATTCGTCTTGCGAATGGAAAAAAGGTAAATAGTACTTTCGAGGGACACTCCGAAAATGAAGTACGAGAATTTTTAGAAAATGAAGGGTATGAAGTTCTAAAGGTTTCACAACGAAAAAAGTATGATATAGACTTGACTACAGGAGGAAAATTTAAGGCAAAAGACTTGTCATTTTCCCTGACACAATTGTCCACCTATATTAAAGCAGGGATTCCTCTTGTGGATGCTGTTCGTATTTTAGAAAAGCAAACTACAAAGCCCGCACAAAAAAAGATTTATCAAAAATTAGTGTATGAGCTTTTAAAAGGGGAGAGCTTATCTGTTGCGATGGAAAAGCAGGAAAAGAAATTTCCTAAATTGCTGGTTAATATGATCCAAACAGCAGAATTAACAGGGGATCTTACGACAGTCTTAGATGATATGGCTGACTTTTATACTTCTCAAGAACAGACCAGAAAACAAATGATTAGTGCCATGACCTATCCTGTGGTAGTTTTATTTTTAGCTATAGGTGTTTTGATTTTTATGTTGATTTATTTAGTACCACAATTTGTGCAAATGTTTGAAAGTCAAGATGCTGAATTACCAGGTATTACTTTATTTATTATCGGAGCTAGTGACTTTTTGAAAGCCAATTATATATGGATTATCCTAGGTGTTGGTCTATTCGTTGGTGTGTTTGCTTATTTGTATAAAAATATTATTGCTTTTAGGATGAATATTCAAAAAATACTGATGCATATTCCTGTATTTGGTAATATTATTATTTATAATGAAGTATCGAACTTTACTAAAACTTTTGCATCCTTACTGAACCATGGTGTTTTTATCACGGATAGTATGGAGATTTTATCTAAAATTACCAATAATGAAGTTTATAAACAAATTATTGCTAAAACTTTGGACAACTTAGGAAAAGGAGAATCCATTTCTAAGGCGTTTAAAGGGGAATGGGCCTTTCCTGTTGTTGCCTATGAAATGTTAGTTACCGGTGAAAATACTGGACAATTGGGATTGATGATGGAAAAAGTAGCTACTCACTTTCAAAGTCTTCATAAAAGTTTAATCAATCAAATTAAAAGTTTAATTGAACCCATGATGATCATTGCTTTAGCAGTAATTGTCGGAGTAATTTTATTATCCATTATCGTGCCAATGTTTGATATTTATGGAAAGATTCAATAGGTGATGAACATGAGTACATTATATTTAATATTATTCTTTATTTTCGGCTTATACATGGGATCTTTCTATACTGTCGTAGGACTTAGATTACCAAAAAAAGAAAATTTTATCCTTTCACGTTCTAGGTGTGATCATTGTCATCATCCCTTATCATTAATAGAGATGGTTCCGATATTATCCTATTTCATATTAAGAGGAAGATGTTATCATTGTAAAAAGAAAATCGATTCCCTTTCTACCTATGTAGAGTTCTTTACTGGGCTTTTATTTGCCGTTTCCTATTATAGTTTTGGATTTTCTTGGGAGTTAATCTTAGCCTTAGGTATCATTTCTTTACTAGTAATTGTCATTGTCAGTGATTTAACGTATTTAATTATTTCTGATGAACTATTAATCTTTTTTGGTATTTACTTCATCATTTGTCAATTCTTTATTGTTGGATTAAGAGGAGTTCTCTATCATATTTTTGTTGGTATTTTTTTATTTCTAGTGATGTATACCATTATGTTTTTAGGAAATAAAATGTTTAAACGAGAAAGTATGGGTGGAGGAGATGTCAAAATGATGTTTCTTTTCGGTCTAGTTTTAGATCCTCTACTTGGAACATTAACGATATTTTTAGGAAGTTTATTTGCTCTTCCTATGTCTTTAATTTTATATACGAAGAAGAAAGAAAAAGTCATTCCCTTTGGACCATTTTTACTCATAGCCTTTGCCTTTATTTTCTTTATGAAAATTAGTTCGCAAGATGTGCTCCATTTCTTAGGATTTTAATTTTTTCTTTCTTTTTTTTTCGTTTTCGTATATGATAGAAGAAAGGTGATTACTATGGGGAAAAATTTAACAATATTACCAGCAGATACGTATACCGTGGTGAATAAAACCGTAATCAATAGTAGTGATCGAAAATTAATTACTATGTTATATCAACCGATTATTGGCTATACAGCAGTAAGTTTATATTTTACTTTTATTGACGATTTAGATAAGTTAGAAATATTCAGTAACGATTTAACCCATCATCATTTAATGGCTACGATGCAACTAAGTTTAGAAAGTATTGTCACAGCTAGAGAAAAATTAGAAGCAGTAGGACTATTAAAAACATATTTTAAGAAAGATAATATTAATCACTATGTTTATTTAATTTATTCTCCTATTTCTGCTAATGACTTTTTTAATCATCCTATTTTGAATGTTGTTTTATATAATAATTTAGGAAAACAAGAATATGATAAATTGATTAATTACTATAAGATTCCTCGATTAAATTTAAAAGATTATGAAGATGTTACTTCATCATTTAATGAAATTTTTACATCTGTTGCAGGAAAAAGTTTAGAAATTCATGAAGATATTGTGAAAAAGAATAGTAGTAATTTATTACTGAATCAATCTATTGATTTTAATTTATTAATTTCTTCTATCCCTAAAAATATGGTACATGAACGTTGTTTTACAACAGAAATAAAAAATTTGATTAATGCTTTAGCCTATACTTATCATCTTGATGATTCAATTATGATTACTTTAGTTAGAGATTCCATTAATGAAAAAGGTCTTATTGATAAAACATTACTAAGAAAAAGTTGTCGTAATTATTATCAGTTTGAAGAAGGAGGAAGACTACCAACTTTAATCTATAATAAACAACCTGAGTATTTAAAAAAACCAGAGGGTGATAATAGTAAGTGGGCTAAAATGGTTTATGCTTTTGAAAATATTTCACCATATGAATATTTACGTGCTAAATATAAAGGAGCAGAACCTACTAGTAGAGATTTAAAATTGGTAGAAAATTTATTGATTGATCAAAAACTTTCACCTGGAGTTGTCAATGTATTACTTGCTTATGTATTAAAGATAAATCATCAAAAACTAAATAAAAATTATATTGAAACGATTGTTGGCCAGTGGCGACGTCTTAATATTGAAACGGTAGAAGATGCGATGAGAATTACAGAAAAAGAACATAAAAAAATGAAAAAGATGATGTCTAAAGAAAAAACATATACTAAAACGGCTAATCAGAAAGAGGTATTGCCAGCCTGGTTTAATAAAGATTTAGATAAAAAAGAGCCTGCTCCTGAAGAGATGGATGAGTTAAATAAGATTATTGAAGAATTGGTTTAGGATACAATATGTAAAAAAATGTCAAGAAAAATTATTTGTCACATTGTTTATTGTTTTGAATATAATATGAATGGAGATTTTATATCCAAAATTTGCTAATGACTATATATCTACTTTTTTCTTGTCAATTATTATAGGATATGGTATGATTAAAAAGTAGCGAAAACTAGATAAGAACAAAGGGTGAAAAATTTCATGAATATATTACATTCCAATGAGGAATTTCAAAATATTATCCAACCGATACTGAATAATGATGAATTTATGGAAACACGTAATCAGTCTCATCACGGGATTAATCGTTTTGAACATTTATTAAGAGTTTCTTATTATTCATATTGGGTTACTAAAATATTAAGATTAAATTATCAAGAAACGACTAGAGCAGCTTTACTGCATGATTTTTTCTTGGATGAGACGAAAAACGATTCATCGTTCAAGGCATTACAAAATCATCCTAATTATGCTTTAGAAAATGCTAAAAAATATTATCAATTAACAGATAGAGAAGAAGATATTATTAAAACACATATGTTTCCAGTAACCTTTACACCACCTAAATATTTAGAAAGTTGGATTGTCGATATCATTGATGATATCGCTGGAATTTATGAAAAATATCGTAGTAGTTGTAAGCAATTTAAAACTGCTGCTACATTCTTAATGATCTTTTTTATCAATATTATACAAAAATAGGCTATTAATATGGTCTATTTCTTTTATTTTATGATATACTATTTAAGTAATGATTTATGTCCTTGTAACTCAGTTGGATAGAGTATCCCTCTCCTAAAGGGAAAGCCGGAGGTTCAAATCCTCTCAAGGACACCATAGAGGTTGAAAGTCGTACCTTTGCGATTTAAGAATATAGGTTCATAACATTTGACGTTATGGGCTTTTTTCATTGTTTGGAGGTGAATCATTACGAAAACACCATAGTACAATTAACTTTTCCTTGTGAAATCAAAAATAAACTAAAAATAAAAGTCAGTAAGGCAAATTTAAATATTCAATTTTTATCAGATCATATTATTAAATTTAATCAAACTAATTTAAGTATTACGGAACTTCATAGAATGATTGTAAAAGATTTTAAATGTTCAAAAGAAATTATTAGAACTGTTTTATGTAAATATGGAATTCCCAGTTGATCAAAGAGTTAAAAGAATAGTTTACTTAAAAATTTTTATATATAGTGTTATAATATAATACAATTAATTTGGTGGTGATGTTATGCAAGAAAGTAAATATTTCTATAATGGCATACCTTTATCTAAATATTGTAAAGATAACAATATTAACATAAGTACTATACGAGCAAAAATATGGAAAAAGAAACAAAGTAAAAAATTTGAAAATTAATTAAAATTGCAGATATTATTGTATTCAATTAATGAACACGATATAATCTTTTTATCAAATGTGATGAATCATACTGTAAGGTTCAAAACCCTTTTTGCAATCGCATCATTGACAAATCTATTCGAACTTTTTCGAATATAATTGAGTAGAAATTTTATTTATGATATCTTAATAAATGGGAGGATTAAGTATGCAGGAATATTTTGACAAAGCACTAGAACTTGCTAAATTAGGAGTTAAAAATTTAGAAGGTGGTCCATTTGGAGCAGTTGTTGTTAAAGATAATAAAATAATTGGCTATGGAAATAATAAAGTTTTAAAAGAAAAAGACCCAACGGC
>CANQVB010000024.1 GCA_947627225.1 uncultured Bacilli bacterium | reverse complement strand
GCTAATTTACTTAAATATATTAAAAATATATCTAAAACTATTTAATTTTATCTATTGACTTTTACCAGATGTTCTTTGAATATGTTCTTAAATGTCGTAATCACCTTTATAATTCTCATTATAAACAATAACCAAATTTCTATAATCTCGCTAATTTTCCATATTTTTAAACCCTTTTAATAAAAATGTGAAAGATAAAAAGCAAAGGGTTTCCTTTATTTATAAAGGTCTAAAAGTGTTCTTAATTACATCGTACTCAACCCGTTAATATTTGTCTGATTTTGTCGATTTTCCATTTAAATCACTTCCCTTGTAATACTACTTAATTAATCCACCATTACATTTTAACTCGTAAATTTTCTTATCATTTTTATAAATTATCTCAATACCACTAAAATAGTCTAAATCCCCCTCTATCTCAAAAGTATATTTGTACTCACCATGATCAAATTCTTTTGGCCCTCTCACAGGAATTACATTATTATCTTCTCCTACAAGCATTAAAGCAGGACGCAAAACACTATCCATTGCTTCTTCACTTGTTTTTTCATCTAAAGTCACACCATAATAATTCATTGCCCAATATATCTTATTATCTAAATAAACTACTTCTTCTCCAATAAAGTTTGTTTCCCCAAAATAAGTATCGTGATAAATCAAATGATCTTTCTTATATTCATAATCTTTAGATTCATATCTCGAACTACTAACTTTTTCTACTTTTTCATTTGCATAAGTTTGTTTCTTTGCTTCTATTAAAAATTCTTTTAAATTATAATTATCCTTCATTTGAAATTTTTTCCTTTCTTTCTTCTATTAACTTTTCATCTATATATTCATAATTTAAGCTATTACTTTGAGATATAGCTGATTTTTTAGTTTCTTTTTCATGTGTGCACCTTCTCTTTTATTTCTTGCTTTATAATCCAATTGATATCTTCTATTGCCTTATCCATATTAAATATACCATTACCAACTGGATAGTAAACCGGATAAACTTTATATATATTTTTATTAATTTTTAGTTTGTGACATATTTTTCTATTGCACGATACAGAAATCTTTTTATTTAAAATAATAGAACTAACTTGATTCCCAAAAGCAATGATTACTTTAGGTTTTATGATGTCTATTTCCTGGAATAATAAATCAAGATACTTTTTTAATACGTAATCTTGTAAAGGTCTTGCATCTATTTGTGTACATTTTCCTAGATTGGTAATAAATATTTTATTGTTTGTGATTTCTTTATAAACAGAATCACAAAATTCATAATTCCAATCTTTTGGTTTCTTTTCTTGAATTTTGTTAAATACATCTTCGCTTAATAAATGCACTTGATAAAATAGTTTCCATATATTTTTAGTCCCCAGCCAAGGTGATTTAATACCTTTCCATGATTTATCACTAGCAATATTTTTACCAGTAGGATTCATGAAAACAAAACAAATATCAGGATTTTCTTCGCATCCACCATTATATATAGAATCTAGTTCTTTTGCACCATATTGCATTTGCATTTTATCATATTCTTTTTTTAAGTCTTCTATTTTCAAATACTTCAACCTCAATTCTACTAAGATTTCCCCACAATCATAGTGATACCAAATTTCTTTAAAATTCTTTTTTGTTTAGCTATGAGCATCTTTCTTGTGCCACTTAGTAGCTTTCTTTCACTTTTGATTTTTATGAACTTACAGTATTGTTCTTACTCATTATTATACTAAATTTTTGAAGAGTTCTGTAGTCTTTCATAACACTTTCCATTATTTCCCTCATTCATTTTGATATCACAATTCTCAAATGTAGGGTTTATTATCAACGAAAACGAATGATTTAACAACCTTTTTGTAGAATCTTGCATCCTATTCTTCCTCCGTATTTTTCTGTTTTCTTATAAGACGTTCTAAACCAAGTTTGTCCTAAAAAACATCTGAATACACAGCAACAGGTTTTCGATTGAAAAAAATACCCAAATAACTTCTTCACACTAGTTTTACTTCTTTGTGATGCTATCTACCAATTGAATCCCTTAATTGCATAACAAATTACAATATGTAAATCATTGCTATCTTTCACTTCAATTTTTTGAAAAATAAAAAAATAAGAAAAATCTTATTTTTTCGTACCAAAGCGATCAAATGGTAATAAGATAAAATCCGTCTTCCCCAAAATCTTTTCTTTCGGAATAAAACCAAGGACTCTACTATCCGTCGAATTATTTCGATTATCTCCCAATACCAAATATTGATTGTTAGGAATTTTTTCTTTTCCAAGTGTAACACTATCAAAATCTTCTGTTTCTAAATTTTTAACAACTTCCTTGATCTTTTTACCATTCACATAAAGTGTATTCTTTTTATAAACAATATGTTCTCCAGGAAGACCAATGACTCTTTTAATGAGGTAAGTTCCCTTTTCATCAACCACTACAATATCAAATCGCTTAATTTCATGAAAACGATAATATAGCTTATCAAGAAGCATAATATCTTTTTCGTGAAGTGTTGGATACATACTACTTCCATTGACCCGAACCGGTGTGATCACCCAAGCTTTGATCGCAAGGACTACAACTACAATTAAAATATATGGTATAATTCCCTTGATTTTCTTCTTCATATTTTTAAGACCTCACTCAAAAAATAAGACCAACAGTCTTATTCTTTTTTAGCTTTCTTTATTTTGTTCTGTTACTGTAGCTGTTTTCGTAGAACCATTTTTATTACGTTCTTTAATTCGATATTGTCCAACGTAACCTCTTAAGAATGTTAATTTAGCACGTCTTACTTTACCATGTCTTACTACGGTAATTCCAGCAACTTTTGGACTATGAATTGGGAAAGTTCTTTCCACACCAACACCTGCTGAAATTTTACGTACTGTAAAGGTTTCTGAAACACTACCTCCACGGCGTGCTACTACAACACCTTCATACGCTTGGATACGTTCTCTTTTTCCTTCGATGATTTTTACATCGACACGAACTGTATCTCCAACACGGAATTCAGGAACATCTTTTTTCACTTGACGTGCATTGATTTTGTCAATGACATTCATGTTCACTCCTCCTTCTTATACCCAGTAATCATACCAAATCAAAAGCAGCGGATTACCTTCTTTTTCAACGTCTTTGATTATAGCAAAAATTGATCGAAGTTGCAAGCATTTTTGAAAATAGACGGGACTTTCTTTCATTCTTAAGAAAGCAAGCTTCTTCGTACACAAGGACTGGCACTTAAAATCAAGGCTTTCTGTTTCTGTCTCTTTTCATTTGCAATTGTATAATTTCGATTGCCTTCTTCCATAATTTTTTCAAGATTGCTAGTAAGCAAATACTTATCTTTATTTTCACTAAAATATGTTAAGATTTCTCCTTCGGATACTTCACTATATGTTCTTTCAGCAAAACGAGGTTTTCTGTTTAGGATGGTTTGCCATCTATCGCAGGAGAAGTTTTCTTCCTCTTTCATACAGACAAGATAAGGACTATCTAATTCACCTTGCACTGTACCATAACATTTCATATGTTCTCCACAATAGTACTTTATATTTTGAAAAACATAAGGAATATGCTTTTCTGTTACAATTTCTGCTACGTATATAGAGTTAATCCGATGTACCAAAATATTCTTTTTTAACTCCATTTTCAAAAAAGGTTCCATATATGTAGAAAAGACTTTGTCTGTTTTTAATGATAACTCTGCATCTTTTCTAAGGATATAAAGTCCTACACGATAAATAGTATCCTCATGAAGTTTTAACATATTTTACCTCCTTTTGTTTTTCTATTCTAACAAGCGTTCCTTTTCTAAGTCAAGGTTTACCTGCTTCTATTTTGGGTTTGCTCCATTTCGATTGTATGGAAATGATTAAAAATATAGAGCTTTCTTTTTACTTCTTGTTCCATCATATAAAGTTCTTTTTCGTATTGCTTTTCATCTTCGCTTTGTAAGAATTTACGATATTTATTTCGAAGCTCTCCCTTAAACTTTTCAATCTGATTTAAGGCTTCATGTGCTGCCGTTCCACTTTCATCATCCACAGATAAAAGAAACAAAAGTTGCTCAATCAGCTTTTTATACTTCCCTCTTATTTTCTTTGTTAGAAGAGAAGAAACCATTTCATCTTGGTAAAAAGTTACCTTTCCCTTTAGCTTTTTTTCATGGACTATTAATCCTTTTCCAAAGGAAATTGAAATTTGTTCATAGCTTTTTTCAATCTTAGAAATGACTTGCATTTTAATCCCTCTTTTCTAATAAGTCAGGTCTTAATGCTTCCGTTTTTTTGATACTTTCTTGCAAACGATAGGCCTCTATTTTTTGATGGTCTCCAGAAAGCAAAATTTCTGGAACTTCCATGCCTCGAAAATTACGTGGTTTGGTATAAGTTGGGTAATCCAAAAGATTTGCGTCATTGAAAGAGTCTGCAAGATGGCTTTCCTCTTGAATCACATCTGGTAAAAGTCTTACAACAGAATCCACTAAAACCATCGCAGGAATTTCCCCTCCCGTTAAAACATAGTCCCCAATACTTATTTCTAAATCTGCAAGGGTCCTGATTCGCTCATCAAATCCTTCATAGTGTCCACATATTAAAATGAGATGCTTTTCTTTCGAAAGAGAATAGGCCATTCTTTGCTGATAAGGTTTCCCACTTGGTGTAAGTAAAATGACTTTAGATTCTTTGGTTCGAAGAGATTCCACACAATCAAATATAGGTTGTGCCATCAATACCATTCCAGCACCACCACCATAAGGGGTATCATCTACTTTTTGGTGTGGGTCTTTTGAAAATGTACGAAAGTTATGGAGGTTAATTTCTACTTTTTCATTTTCTTGGGCTCGTTTTAAAATGGATTCCGTAAAAACCCCTTGAAACATTTCTGGAAACAACGTTAAAATATCAATTTTCATTTTACCACTCCATCCAGTCTAGAAAAATTTTTTTCGCACCTTTATCTATCTTTTTTACAAAAGGCGCTTCATAAGGAATTAAATATTCTTTTTGCCCTACTTTTACACGTAAAATCTGTTTGGTTGGATGTACCTTAAAAACTTCTGTAATTTCTCCCGTTTCTTTTTTGTTAGTAATAACTTGGTAATGCAACAGATCTTCTTCTAAAATTTCCGTATCCTCTAACTTTAATTCTTCCCTTTTCTTATACACCTTTTTGCCTTTGAAAGCAAGTACTTGGTTGATAGTATTAAATTCCTTCAAGGTGATCATATCATATTGTTTATGTTTTCTATATCTTACAATTTCATATTCTTGTTCTTGTTGATCAAACAAAAGGTGTGTTCCAATTTGAAAGGCTTTTTCTTTGTAAGAAAAATCAGATAAAATTCGAATTTCTCCCTGAATACCATGCGTGGTAACTACTTTTCCAATATAAACAACATCCTTCATTCTGTTCTTCTCCCAAATTCATAAAGTAAAATAGAAGTGGCAATGGCTACATTTAAGCTTTCTACCTCTTCTTGCATTGGAATAGAAAGATAGGTATCTGCAAGTTCTAAGAGAGAAGGTCTAACTCCATTTCCTTCATTGCCCATACAAAGTAAGTACTTTTCTTTTTCTTCTTTTCCTAACGTCACAGGATCTCTTCCGTACTTCACATTGGTGGCATAAAGGGGATAACCCTCTTTTTTTCTTCGTTTGATTTCTTCTTCTAAATCGACACTTTGAATGGGAAGATGAAAAAGCATCCCTTGTGTTGCTCGAATCACTTTAGGATTATATAAATCCACCGTATCCTCTGAAAGATAGATACCATCAACGCCAAATGCAACTGCACTTCTGATGATTGTCCCTAAATTTCCTGGATCTTGAATTCCATCTAACAACAAAAGTTTATCCCCTTCTATTTTTTCTTCTTTCTTATGGCACAGTCCCATGATCATGGGAGAGGATTTACAGTCTGAGATTTTTTGTAGAATTTCTTTGGAAACAAACACTTTTTCAACATCAAGAGGTACTGTCATTTCCTGTTCTAAAATCACTTCTACCAATTGATCTTTTTTATAAGCTTCTAAGACAAGATGCATTCCTTCTACTAAAAAAAGATTTTCTTGGTCCCTAAATTTTTTCGATTGGTTGAGCTTGGTATAATATTTTACTTTTTCATTGGAAAGTGATGTGATTAACATAGCAGCCTCCTTTTAAGCATTTAATTCTTTGCGACACTGTTTACAATTCGGACAATTTTCTTCGACAAGATGCCAAAACTGTTTCGAGTGATTGGGATAGACAAGATGCGATAATTCATGATAGATGACATAGTCTAAATATTTTAATTCTTTTCGAATCAGTTCTAAATTTAATGTAATGATATGTTCTTTCGTATTACAGACACCCCATCTGGTTTTCATTTTTCGAATTCGTAAAGATGGATACGGAATTTTTTGTGTAAAAGATTGATAACAAAAATCTAATCTTTCTTGAAACAAAGATAATGCTTGTTTTTTATACCATTTTTCAAGGTCGAAGTCGTGGGACATAAAAACTTTTTCTTCACCCAGCTGAAAAGCAATCGAATCCGTATACACAATATCATACTGTTTTCCTAAAAAGAAAAATGTGGCGTCTTCTTTTTGTTGTTTGATTTTCTTAAGAAGCATTTTCTCTATTTTTTCTTGATTCTCATTGAGCAAATGTGCAATTCTATGATCCGATGTTAACACATTACAAGTTACAAAAATACTCAAGTTATCCTTGACTTTGATATAGGTATTTTTTGTCCGTTTCTTTTTTTCAATGACGACTTTATATTTTGTTCCATTCATTAAAAATTCCAAACATATCACCATCTTTAGTATACTAAAAAGGGCCCTGTTTGAAAAGAGTAACCGCCGATTTACTTCTTTTTTTTACCATCTTGGGCTCTTGGAAAACTATGATAATAAACATCTTTTAAATGTTCCATCGTGACATGCGTATACACTTGTGTACTTTTTAAACTCTCATGCCCCAACAATGTTTGCACACTTAATAAATCGCACCCCTCATTTAAAAGGTGTGTAGCAAAACTGTGTCGAATCATGTGTGGAGAAAGATGTTTTTTTATGGAGGTTTTTTTGATCAATTCATCTAAAAGATAGCGAACGCCTTCTGTTGAGAGCACACTACCCCGTTGATTTAAGAAAAGAAAATCGCTTCCTTTTGTATTCATTTTTAGATATCCATCTTTTAAATAGATATTTAAAATTTTTTTGGCATACTCTCCAAAGTAAACATAACGTTCCTTATTTCCTTTTCCTTCAATTAATATCTTATTTTCATAGGGTAAGATATCGCATACTTTTATTTTTACCAACTCTCCAACCCGGCATCCTGTCGCATAGAGAATTTCAAGAATGAGGCGATCTCTTTGGCCAGAAGAAGTTTTTAAATCAGGAACTTCAAAAAGCGCCTCTAATTCATTATATTCAAAAAATCGGGGTAAATTTTTTTCCTTTCTAGGTCCTTTTACTAGAAGAAAATAATTATTTTCTATCTTTTGATTCGCACATAAAAAATTGTAAAATCCTCTTAAAGAAGAAAGATGTCTCGAAATGGTGGTTGGCTTTTCTTTTTTTTCTTCTTTTAAGTAGGCAAGATAAAAACGAATATCATTGTATTGAATTTGTTTGTAAGCAATTCCCTCTCTTTTGAGATAAGCAAAGTAATCTTCTAAATCTTTGGCATAATTATCAACGGTATATTTTGAATAATGTCTTTGATATTCCAAATATTCTAAAAACGCATGATAATCATCCATGATAATGGTTCCCCTTATTTTGACTGTTCTTATCTAGAAATGCCCACGTGAGTTGTTGTCCACTATCGTTTGTATGGTTCTTAATGGAAGCATCTAGCATCTCCTTTGGTTGTTTTACAAGGGTTACCGGTTCCATAAAAGGAGCGGTTGTCTTGATTTCAACAGAAGCATGCATCGGCAATGTGGCAGATAGAAAATCTTGTTTTTTCGCGTAATGAAATAAGACTCGAGCGCCAAAATAAACACGGGATGCATTTTCTTTTTTCTCCGTATTTAAGCATTCTTTCATCATAGCAAACAACTTGCTTTCTGCCTTTTTCCTTCTCGCATTTGATGATGATAAATCTCGAATCCAATTGTTGTAACCTTGCTTTATATAATAGGTCGATACAAAAAGAAAAGCATGCCTATAGAAAAAACGATCTACCGTTTCCCAATCTTGTTCCTTTAAATAAGCAATCGTTTTATTTACCATTTTTTTGACGAACGTTTCACGACTGAACTCTTTCATCTTTAAAGCTTTTAAATCGTCTTGATAAATAGGAGCAAGGTAATAGCTATTCCCGTCATTTCCAGTATATTCTAAAGCAATTTTCCCCTGTCTTTTAACAGGATCTGTAATCTTATTTCGGTATGCTAGCTTAGACCAGAGGAATTGATCAATCTGTGGTTTCAATCTGGAATCTTTTCGCAATGCATCTTCATTCTGATACAACTTACTTGTCTTTTTATCTAACTCCATTAAATCCTGCAGGGGTAAGAGTTCCTGTTCGACTCTTCCGGATAAAGAAATCACACAATTTGCTTGCATAAGGACCACCTCTTACTTTTATTTTATCACATCCTTAAGAAAAAGAGAAAAAAAACAAGTGTCTTGTCATGACAACATAGAACACTTGAATTTTATAAAATTAGCTTCGTTTCGGTTTCACAGAAAGCTTATGCATCTTCTTGATAATTACATTGACTACATTTTATTTTTCCATTTTTTTCAACGAGATAATGCCCACACTCTGGACAATTTTTAGGAAGAGGTTTATCCCAAGAGGCAAATTTACACTTCGGAAAATGACTACATCCATAAAAGGTTTTCCCTTTCCGCGTTTTTCTTTCTAAAATTTTACCATCACATTCTGGGCAATCCATGACAACTACCAATTCTTTTTCTTCTTTTTTAATATACTTACATTCTGGATAATTACTACATGCTGTAAAGCTACCATATCGTCCTTTTCGAATTACCAGTGGATTTCCACATTCTGGACAAAGTTCTCCTGTCTCTTCTGGCGCTTTTTTCAGCATATCCTGAAAGGCTTGTTTGACACGTGGTTCAAACAAATCATAAAATTCTTTTAAAACATGATTCCAGACAAGATTTCCTTCCGCAATTTTATCTAAGTCTTCTTCCATTGTTCTTGTGTAATCCACGTTGATTAAGTCTGCGAAAAACTCTTGTAATTTGTCTGTAGATTCTATCCCAACTTCAGTGGGTTTAAATTTCTTATCTTCCATCACCACATAGGCACGTTCTTTCAAGGTATCAATAATCTTTGCATAAGTAGAAGGTCTTCCAATTCCAAGTTCCTCCATCTCTTTAATCAATTTCGCTTCTGTGTATCTGGCAGGTGGTTTTGTAAAATGCTGCTCTTCTTTCATTTCTTTGGCACAATGTTCCTCATTTTCTTTTAAAAGAGGTAACAATTTTTCTTCACTGGTTTCATAATCTTGATAAAGTTTTAAATACCCATCAAACAAAAGTACCTGCCCTGTTGCTTTAAACTGATATCCTTGATTGTCCAAAATAACAGTCGTCTGGTTTACTTTCGCATCTTTCATTAAAGAGGCAATGGCTCTTGTATAGATAAATTTATAAAGTTTATAAGCATCTTCAGTAAGATACGGTTTCATGGAAGCAGGCGTTCTGGCTACGGAAGTAGGACGAATGGCTTCATGCGCATCTTGTACATTTTCTTTCTTTTGGTTTGTTTTTAAGGTACCAAGATAGTCTTTTCCATATTCTTTTGCGATATAGGAATTCGCATCTTTTACAAACTGATCAGAAAGGCGAATGGAATCCGTTCTCATATAGCTAATCAAACCAACTGTTTCACTACCAATATCGATTCCTTCATAAAGTGTTTGCGCCAGTCGCATTGTTTTTTTGGCAGGAAATCCTAATCGTGTGGATGCTTCTTGTTGTAAAGTTGAAGTAATAAAAGGTGGTTTGCTTTTCTTATTTTTTACTTTTTCTTCTTTCGAAACAAGTTGAAAGGAGTGTCCTAATTTTTTTAAAACATCCTCCACTTCTGCTTGCGTATTTAGTTTTAGCTCTTTTCCTTGATATGCAAATAATTTGGCTTCAAATTCATCAAAAATTGCCGTAATTGTCCAATATTCTTCCGGAACAAAAGCCTCAATTTCCCTTTCCCGATCTACAATCAACTTAAGGGCAACACTTTGTACTCTTCCTGCACTTTTGGCACCAATTTTAGATTGCAGTAACTTAGAAAGTCGAAATCCAATAATTCGATCTAAAATTCTTCTTGTTTCTTGGCTTCGTACTAAATCAATGTCGATCTTAGTAGGATGTTTGATTGCTTCTAAAACTTTATCTTGCGTAATTTCATGAAAAAGAACTCGTTTATATTTGTCATCTTCTATTCCAAGTGCATCCTTTAAATGCCAGGAAATCGCTTCCCCTTCACGATCTGGGTCCGTAGCAAGATAGATCATATCACTTTCTTTTACTTCTTTTTTTAGTTCACTGATGATTTTCTTTTTTAAAGGAAGCGCTACATAAACAGGTTTAAAGCCATCTTCGATATCAACCCCTAATCCTAAAGGACCTGAAGTTGCTAAATCTCTAATATGCCCTTTACTTGAAACGACTTTATAATGATCTCCCAAATACTTTTCAATGGTTTTGCTTTTAGAAGGACTTTCTACAATCACTAAATTTTTTGACATGGATAACAACACACCCTTTCTTTCTTTTATACGATAAACTAGACCCTTTTGTCAACCAAAAAGAACGATCTATGTGTCTACTTCTATTATAGTTCTTTTTTCTCTATTTTACGCTTATTTTAATTTTTTTCGAAGTTGCTTTAAGGCTTTCTTTTCTTGCAACCTTACTGCTTCTTTTGTGATGTTATGTTCTTCTCCTATTTTTTGTAAAGACACTGGCTCAAATGACAAATACCGTCTTCTAATAATTTCTTGTGAATAGGCATCTAGTTCACGAAGAACCTCATGTACTTCAAGTCTTCTTTCTTTTTTAAGATATATCTGTTCTAAATCTTCTTGCGCTTCTTCCTTTATGTCTATTTCATCAAGAGATACTGGGGATATGCTTAGATTTTCAAATTGTTCTACTTTAGAAGGTGTAATTCCTAATTCCAAACTAATTTCTTCTTGAGAGGGTAAACAACCTTTTTTCTCTTCATACTTTTTACAAAACGACTGATATTCTATAAATTTTTCATAACTTCCCGTTCCCATAAACTCATTTTCTTTTCCCAACTCACGTATGATGCTATAATATATGCACTTATTTGCATAGGTAAAGAAACTAGCACCTCTTGTTTTGTCGTACGTCTGTAAAGCATTCCAAAGCCCTATCATGGCAAAGTGGTATATTTCCTCATAAGAAGCTTTTTCCAACAAATATTTAGGAATTAAAACACCAAAAGCATAATTTACCAATTTTAAGTTTTGCAAAAGGAGCTGTTCCATTTCATCTTGTTTTGGATCTAAACTAGAAAAACAAGTAAATTTATAATTACCCTGTTGATTCCAATATCTTGGATATGCACTCGCATTTGCTTCATCAAGAATCGGCGTTTCGGAAAAGTCACAATATTGAAGAATCAGACTTTGCAGTTCCTCACTATGGATTGCATTTAATAAAAACCATTCACTCACGCCTTGTGGTCCAAAAGAAGTCACAAACTGATGCAGTAGTTCGCTCATCTTTGGATTTTCTAACATAACTTCTAATTGATGTTCAACAAAATCTTCACGACTATGATTTTTTAAATAGCCATACCGAATCTTGTAGTAGTGCCGCTTTAGTTTTTGAAAACAAATATCCAATTCTTGCAACCTGA
Source organism: uncultured Bacilli bacterium (assembly GCA_947627225.1). Classification (GTDB taxonomy): domain Bacteria; phylum Bacillota_I; class Bacilli_A; order RF39; family UBA660; genus CANQVB01. The sequence goes on along the minus strand of CANQVB010000024.1, from coordinate 6,473 downwards.
ATCCCCCCATTTAGAAACATATTATAAACGATTTTCATTTGTTTGGCAAGCGGTGATTCTAGCAACAAAAGAATTGACCCTTCTAAAATCTACAAGTTTTTTATTTTAGTCTATTAGGTTGTGAAATCGATCAAGAAATCGTTTGCTTTATAAAAGAATCTGCACTATTTTTTAAATTTTTCCAAAACACGCTACAAAAAAAGTGCCTACAAGTATCTTCATGGAAGGATTTTTATCAGTTTGAAAGAAAAAAGGAAATTTACATTTCCCTTAAGCATTTATAGGCAGCAAAGACTAAGGCGATCCTACTATTTCTATATAGCAAACCATAACCCTGTTGTGATTTGCATCATGACATCTTGGGTTCGTTTTGCATCAAGATTTGTTGCCCTTTTATTAAATCATAGTTTACAAGTTGTGTTCCATCTAGATTTTCATGATGCATGGCAACACCTGTAATTTGGCTATTTTCATAGGTTCTATAGTAATAGATTCCCTTATCCATATTACAACAAGAACTATAAATAGTGATTTCATATTGATCTTTCCCCATATGAACACAACCTCTTTGTTGTTCTACAGCACCTAAGATATGAAAAAATTGACTGATACTTTCTTCTTCTTTATCACTCGAAAGGGAATTCATTTTTGTAAAAGTGGCTTTTACAAATCTAGAAGCAGATGATAAGTGTCGTGGTAATCCTAAAGCGCCCATACCACGACTATAGGTTTCAAGGTTCAATTTGTTAGAAAAATGATTCTTTGGCGGTTCAATCGATAGATGCATATAATTATTCAAGTTGAAAAGTTGCATATCAAAAGTTGGGTTATTTGTTAATACGCCAACTGGATTATCATAGATTTTTAAGCCATCTTTTACACATTCCACCGTGATTGCATTTTCTTTATCTGCAATGATCCAATGTAATGGGGAAACAGGTAATTGTTCACTAAAATTCAAGTTTACTAGATTGATTTTATGCAATAGTTTTTTGGCATCTCCAAGCGTAGCACATTGCGATAAAACCCATGGAATAAACTCAAAAGGAGCAATATTATCTTTCTCAGTTTGTGCTTCTTGATATTTCGCATTCCCTGGAAAATTAAGTCCTGCCATTCCCAATCCTTTTTCGTTGATTGCATCATAGTAAAGCGGGTAATCATGATCTACATAAGCCATACCAATCAGCGCATAATGTTGCGTGATTTCTTTGCCATTTCTGAACGTAAAAGGATAATTTCTAGGTGTTATTGTCACCGTTTCTCGATAGGAATATTCCAAATCTAAATTTCTCCCAAAATAATGATCCTTTGTATGATAAGTGATTGCAGTACACATAAAAACTTTCTTCCTTTCCAACTATTTGATAATTTTATTTTAGCATTAAAACTTTCCTTCAACCTCAAATTTCTTATAATAGACCAATTAAATTTAGATTGCGTGCATCTTCATTTAATCGTCTAGCTAATTCATCTTTATTTTCATACTGATTCATTCTATTTTCTATACTCGATACCGTATCACAAAACAGGGATGGATTCGTGATGATGATATTATATAAATTGGTAACGCCGATCGATAAAAATAAATTTAATATAGCAACAATCTTTTCTGGGTCATATTTGAATATATCTATGTTGACATGATGTTCTTTTATTGCATCTTCTATCTTCTTTATTTGTTCATCTGATAAATGATAATTTTTCAAATAATTCATAATGTCTTACCCCTTTCCATCACTTGATTTTGAATGAATTGGAAAGAATCCACATCTAAGAATGAATTTCTGACAATAGAAGTCATTAACATTTCTCTATTCAAGGTACCATATAATCCTTTTAATATTGAGGCATTATGCAAAACCTTATACCTAGATATAATTCGATCACCAAATAAATATACGAATTCATTTTTTCTTTCTACTACTTCTTCATTTTGCGTAATGGTATCCTCTACTGTATTCTTTTCTTCTAATTCTTTGATGAATTCATCCTCTAAAATGGTTGGATCGAAATATTCTTCTTCTTGAAAACTTTCTTTTTTATCTGAATCCATATACTCAGCTATTATACTATCGTATTCATCATAACCACTTATAAAATCAGAATACCATTCCGTCATAAAATGATTCGTAATAAAATCATCCATTTGTGGTTTATCAAGAATCCTTGTCTTTTCTTGTTCCGTAATGAAGGAAGGATTGCCTTTTCCAGCATGTACTGAAGAAAAGAAATCGTTATAAAATTGTTGATAACCTTCCACTTGTAATTTATAAGTTAAATAAGCATATTCATTAATTGATTTATTAGATAACATACTTAAATATCGTTGGAAGTAATTTCTTATTGATTGATTATATATTTTTTTCTTCTTCACATTACTTTGAAATTCATCATTCCTAACGATTTGCTTATCTAGATCCAAAAACTTTGGTGACATAGGAGAATTGAATAAGCCAAGTTCAATAGCAAGATGAATCTTGTCTTCAATATCTCCTCTTTCTATACAAGTTATGGGAACACTTGTTACAACACCCATTCCGAATAATCTAGCTAATTCTATATTTTTCTTTAATACCCAAACAGGTAGCGTTTTTAATCTTAAATTAGCTCCGTCATCATCGAACGCAACGCTTTCATCAAATAAATCACGATTTTCTTTTAAAATCTTCACATTTTCTCTAAATTCATCATAATCAACAGAATGACATGTTGCATATAAATTCTCGCTATCTTTGTTTTCACCACGACCTCTTGATACTCGAAAAGGTCTTGCTCTATAAGTACCAGTACCCTTTTCTTTAATCCATACTGTCGCTAATTCATCTTCAAAATAGGTATCCATCTCATCAGGATGATCAGATTTTATTTTTGGATATACAACATCCCGAATATAATCTGCTTTACCATATAAAGATATTTTTAATAGAGCTGTCCTTTTAAATTTATCGATTAAATCTGTATCTTTAAAAAATTGTAATATTTCCCTCGTATTCTCTAAATCAATGCTTGCACGAATTTCATTTTGATGATCATCTAATAATCCTGTAAAAAAACGCATAGAATTCGGTGATAAATATTCTCTATATAGTGCAATCACTTCGTTGAAATCTGCTTTTTCTTTTCCTTGACGAACCCTTAAATTTCTCGTTTGGTAAAATCCTTCTAAAAGCCCTTTTACATCTTCAGGTGGAAGACTTAATAGATCAAACGCATCATAAAAATCTTCAAACATAGCAGTCGTCACATATTTTCTTCTTCCTGTTCCCTCTAATACGCTTCGCAAGCTTTCTAAATTACCAATTTTCTTTTTTCCTTCCGCTGTTTCAGCTAAACCTTGCATTTTTTCACTTATATTAGATTTTACAGTTTTTAAACCATCTACAAAAGTTGTAAACATTGAAACTTGCGTTTCTTCAAGGGGCATATCTTCTTTTGTCAAGTTTAATTGCTGTCTAACCAGTAACGCACTTTGTATATCAGAAATAATTTTTGCTAAATTAGAAATACTAAAATTATAATTTTCCATTAATTGAATCGCATTTGAAAAATCATAGTCTAATAATAACTCTTCATTATCGGCAACTTTTTCGCATTCTTCAATCATCGCAAGTTGCGCTTCAAGTTTAGATTTTTCATCCAAATTGGCTTGATTTAATTGTTCTAAACGATTTTTCAAAGCATCTATTTTTTTGTTTAATAATTCTAAGGTAGCCATATTATCCCTCCCACTTTTCTAGCAAACTCAAAGTTTGGAGATAAAAGGTAAAATCATCGTTTCTTTTTGTAAAATTGTCTGTAAATGTCTGCCTACTTACGCCTAAATCAAAAGCTAAAATATCAATATCAATATCTTTCTCTTGCATTAATCTAAAAATACTATCTCTTATGCTAAGAAACAAATTATTTAGTTTTTCTTCCATTTATCACACCTTCTTCCGTGTTTGATTGTCCTTGTTTTACTATATTTTCTCGTATCATAGATTGTAAACCAAGTTGTTGTGAATCTCCTTTTTCAATGGCATCCATTTGGCTTATAATCTGATCGCGATGCTCTTTTATCACCCGGTCAGTATCGTCTTGAATCGTATTGGGGTTTAATACGGATGCAGTTAAAATCATGATTCCGCCATCATTTGATATGCCAGTATTTGAATTCAATTTGATATAAGAAACAATGACTTTACTATTTCTTACAGCAAACACTGTTCTTCCACAAGCATCCTTAAATTTTTTATCATGAATTTTAAGAGGCATGATATTACTACGCTTTTTTTGTTGGATAAAACCTGCTTGCGCTTTTTCTAAAATTGTGATGAGACTGCCTTGAAGACCTCTTTCTTGAATCGTTTTCGGAAGAATAGGATTCATCGCTTTATCTGTTAAAAAGAATACCTTTTGATTTTCTTGCGTTTTTCCTTCTTCCTCTGTTTTTGCTATCTTACCATCTAGCTCTTTCAGTTTAGTACTTAATAATTTATATTCCTCAACATAAGCACCGAAATATTCGATATCATCTTTATCAGAAAAGTCTGTTGCAGATAGTTCTTTCATCATTTTTTCTATTTCAGTTTTCGCATCAAATAATCGAATGGCTGCGATTTTTGCAGCTGCTTCCTCATATTCTTCTTTTACTTGTGATAAATCCGTATCTTTTAATTGTTCATCTGTGAGCAAACAATAAATTCTATAGTACTGCGTTTCAGTAGGTGTCATCTCGCTTAATAATACATAATATTTATTCAACAATGTATTCATTTGCTCTTTGATCTGATCATATTGTTCTTTATGCGCATCAAACGCTTGCCTATTTGTTGGACTTTCTTCATCAACTATTAAAGCGGTATCCAAAGTTTCTACATCCTGTTGTTCTTCATGATGACTTTGATGCAAAGAAACTTCCTCAGTAACTTGAGGTTGTTCTTGCATTTTGATTGTTTTTTCTTTCTTTAAAGTTTTGATGATTGGATATAGTGCGATTGCATTACGAGCAACCCCTTCAACTTTATGTTTTTCACACAATTGATCAATCAGTTTTTTATTATAGGATGCTCCATAAATTAAATCATTTGTAGTATCTATTAAAGTTTGTAACGATTCTCTTCTTTCAATCAAGCCATTCATTAAATCTGCTGCCTGTTTAACTGTTTCATTTTCTAATATTTCTTTACAAGTTCTTATTGCTACTGCATTTCCAAGATTATTCAGATTTTTAAATGCTTCTAAGATAGAAAATTTTTGCGCTAAACTACGATCCAACGATAAAATGCTTTCTTTATGTAAAAGTAAAAAGTCTATATCACCTTGACTATGTTGCACAATTTTACTGATTCGTTCTAATCTTCTAATTTCAATAACAACATTTCTTTGCTCTTTATATGTATCTTTCAAATCTTGCCTTACAAGTGTAATAAAGTGATTCCAATGTTGTTGGATGATGGGCATATCTTTTTCGTATTTTGCACTTGCCATTTTTCTCTTCCATCCTTTCTTGCTAAATGATTTCTTTCTATTCGTATCATTCAATCGTTCCATGAATTGTCATATATCCCTATTGAGAAACACACAGGTCATCTATCATAGAACATGATACCATTTTTCTCCTTTTTATTCAACTCATTTTGTTTATTTAGTTTCGGTTTTGCTAATTTTCATTTGGAAGTCCGTTTTTAACTAAATAACGGAATTAAGTTTAAAAAACGGACTTTAGTCTAAAAATTTACGATTTAGTTTCGGTTTTTTATGAAAAAATGGAGCCAAATTTTATGTTGCATTTCAATTTTCATCATAGATCTTAAGGGGTTTATAGTAAAATTTTCAATCATGCAATCACCTTCTTGTAGAAAATATTTATTATAAAACTAAATATGGTTTAATTTTATCAAAAAAGACAAAAATTATTAAAAATCTCAGTCTTTTTTGCATGCATATAATTATTGTTATGCGTTCTTCATTTTAACTCGAATTTTCATAAAAACCACGCATTTCTTTCACTTCATTCAAGGCACACATATCATGAAAACAATTGTTTTTCAGATGATCCTCTAATAGCATTATTTACTAATTCTTATTTAAATAAATATCGCATGGCTTTACGGACTATTTGTTCTCCTTTTCACGTATAGTAGCCTGTGCCACAAATTCATTCGGGATGAATAAGATTAAATTTATAAAATATGTTTTTTAAATGACTGATTTGCAATTTACTTTATTTCTTCTAACATTTTTTCTTTTAGTTTGTCTATATCCGTGAAAAATAAATTTGTACCTCTCTTTTTTAATCCTATCATATTTTTAAACAAACTTTTAATTTCATTTTGTAAATCTGTTGGAACTCTTAGTGGTACTCCATCAACAGTATGAACATGGTCTATATATTTTTCTAGTGTTGGAAAGGCATTTTGTAATAGTATAGCAGCATCTTCATCGGCAATTTTTCTAATAATTATAGTATTACAAAATCCATACTTCTC
>CANQVB010000023.1 GCA_947627225.1 uncultured Bacilli bacterium | reverse complement strand
CATAAGCAGCACTTAATTCCAGTGGAGATACGCCAGGATTAAAGGCTCCAATCGCATGTGCTTCATGTAATTTTGTTGTACTTTCATCTGTTTCAGGAGTAATTCCTAGTTTCGTTACAAATTCTGAAATTTTTTGATTTCCTGCTCCATTTTCACTCGTACTTACCGTTTGAAATGCTTTCAAAGCAGGGACATTTCTTGAAAGAGACAGAGCTCTTCGAATGGTCATCGTTCCCATATAACCTAAATCCCAGTTGTGAATTTCTCGTCCATTACTATAAGAATAAGGTTCATCGACAATGGTACTATAATTATCTTCTCCATCATTAATTCCATAAGTGGACCAATTATAGTATTCCATTCCAGGACCATAGTCGAAAAGTGGTTTTGCAGTAGAACCAGGCTGTCTCCAGATTCCAGTTGCATAGTTGAGGGTATTGACTCCGAATGCTTTATCACCCACTGCTCTTCCTGCACCAACAGCAAGAATTTTTCCACTTCCAGTATCAAGAACAGATACACCACTTTGAATGATATCATCAGGCCAGCTAAATCCATCACCATTCATAACACGATTCACACCATCTTGCTTAGAACGGTCCATATTGGTATAGACAAGAAGAGGCGTTACATAAGGATTGACGTCATATTTATCTTCTAATTCTTCTACAATCGTATCAATATATCCTTGGTATTCGCTATTTCCAGTCGACATTTCATTGGGATTAACATTGACTAAATCTTCCATAGGAATGCTCGCAGCAATCTCTCGTTCTTCTTTGGTAATATAACCATGATTTTCCATCAAGTAGAGCACTGTATTTCTTCTTGCGGTTGCATTCTTTGGATTGACATGAGGTCGATAATAATTAGGGGATTTAAACATACCTGCCAAAGTGGCTGCTTCACTTAAATTTAAATCCTGCACATCTTTATTAAAATAGGCACGTGATGCTTGTTGAACACCCCAAACATTTCCACCTAATAAGTGATTGTTGACATAAAATTCCAAAATTTGTTCCTTGCTGTAATTTTTTTCAAGTTTAAAGATTGCCAAATAAATGTCTGTAAATTTTCGAATAATTCCAGCAATTCCTTCGCTTTCAGAACCAGTATAGCTATTTTTAATGACTTGCATGGAAATGGTAGAAGCACCACCTGCATCACTATGGCCTAGAACTTGACCAAAGGAAGCTTTTAAGAAACGTGGCGCATCAAAGCCATTATGTTGAAAAAATCTTGAATCTTCTGTTGCTACAAGCGCATCAATGAAAACTTGAGGTAGCTCTTCATAGGTAACTTTGGTTCTCATTTCGGCACCTAATTTTGTAATTTCGTTCCCATCTTTATCATAGACAATAGTCATTTCATTCCGTTCTAGTTCTTTTGGATCAAATTCTGGAGCTGTCACAGCAATATAGATTAAGAAAGAACATGCAAGAAGCAAGATTAAAGTAGCCATCGCTAAAATAAAAATCAGGAAAAAATTGAGTACTTTTCTACGCTTCGGTTTGTTTTTAAGTTTATTGAGAAGTTTTGCAAGTCCTACAATAATTAAAATTCCAACGCCTAAAAATGCCGTTAAGAATCCTCCAATCGTAAAGAAACTAACAACGAGAAGAAGGACAAACAAAGCAAGAAGTATTATTATGGTATGAGAAGATGTCTTGTTTTTGCTAACCCGTTTTTTAACATTCGCATTAGATGTAGATGCTCTACTGTTTCCTTTCCTTGTGTTTGGTGTAGATGGCTTTTGCTTACTCCCCATTCTTTTATTTTTCATAACTGCCTCCTATTCTTTCATCGACAATTTTTAAATAGTCTAATCTAGGTTGATAAGTAAACTGAATTTTTTTTGCATATGTTTTAAAATATGAATATGGAATGGATTTTCTTGTGTTGTTTTCTAAAAAGCTAAGAAAATCATCACCCCATAATAAGTAGGTTTCGTTTTGTATTTGAAAACGAACAATCAAAAAACAAATACCTCCATGCCGAATGACATTTCGAATATGTTGAATTTGGTGGGGATGGATATTATGGAGTGGAAAAGCTGTTTTTATTTTTGTCTCTTTCGCTTCAAAATCAATATAATATCCACAATAGATCCCATTATAATCTGTAGTTGAAGGCTCTTTAAAATATGCTTCTTTAATAATGGCTTCTTTTCTAGAAGGATAATCTACTTTTGTAATTTGGATAGGCGTTGGTTTCTTATATATATAAGCTAAATCATTTCTACAATAATAACGATTCGTTTCATTGATATCATCTTCTAAACACATACCCCTATTTTTATAATTAACAAGTTGTACTTTTTGTTTTTTGATTCCATTTGGGTAATTCATTGCATCACCTATTTTTCATTATAGCATAAAACAAAATCAATTTCCATATCTAATGCAAAGAAACAGAAAAACCCATTTTTTGATGTAGGGTACAAAAAGGCACGGAATGAATGTGTAGTCGATAAAAGGAAATCTATACTTTGGGATACGCTGTTTTTATTTAGGTCTACTTCGGTCCTACCAATTAGGATTTCTCTCATTTAAAAGGTGATTTTTTCAAAAATACTCTAATTTTGTCGAAACAATTGCATTTTCATGAAATGTTAGATACAGTGAAGCTAGGGTGATGGAATGAAAACAAAAGAGATTATATATTTATTAAATCAAATGCATGAAGAAGTGAAAGCGATTTTAGTAGAAGAACAGACGCAAAAAATATTAGAGCATCTCGAGGACAAAACTTCTAAGTAAACAGAATTGACAAATGTCTTAATTTCTCGTAGAATAAGAATGGATAAGGGATTGGTGAAGAATATGTACCAAAATAAAATTACGCTTTCCCCACAAGAAATTCTAGAGAAAGAATTTAAAATTGACACAAGAGGTTATCGTCTAAAAGAAGTGGATCAGTTTTTAGATACTGTAATTGCAGATTATGAACAATTCTTTCAAATTATCAATCAAATGGAACAGGAAAAAGCGGATCTTTTAAAAGAAATCATGAATCTCAAGCAAGAACTTAGAAATGCTAAAACAAATGCTGAGATTGCCAAAAATCATGAACCTGGAGTAGGAGAGACTAATAATGTAGATATATTACGTCGTTTATCTCAACTTGAAAAAATGGTTTATGGAAAACAGGAAGAATAGAAGACATTTCGGCAAACGCTGTTTGGAAACAAGTAGAGGAAAGTCCATGCTCACACTGACCTGTGATGGCAGTAGTGTTCGTGCCTAGGGAAAAAATAACCTAGGGTAGAGAAATCTAACGGCAACGGATGCGCTAAAGAGATATCCATGTGCATCTATAACGTGCCACAGTGACGAATTCTTTGGAAACGAAGAAGTGAAACGAGGTAAACCCCGCGAGTGAGAAACCCAAATTTTGGTAGGGGAGCTCTAACGAAAGAAAAAGAATGGAGTTAGGGACCAGCAATGGTAGATAAATGTTTGCCACCTAGCAATAGGAACAGAACATGGCTTATGAAATGTTTTTTATGAAATAACAAAAGAACGAAGAAGAACATCCTTGCATTAAGATAACGACTTTGTTCTTTGAGAAGAGGTGACACATGAAAGAATTAGGAGCTTATTTAAAAGAGATCCGAAGGAATCATGGTGTGAGTTTAGAAGAAGCAAGTGAAGATTTAGGATTAACAGTTGCTGAACTTGAAAATATGGAAAGTGGAAATACCCGTGCATTTAAGGATATATATCATTTAAGACATTTATTACAAGATTATGCGAAATATTTAGGTTTAAATAAAGAGAAAGTAACCGAAGAATTTAATGATTTTTTATTTGAACACACTTCTAAAATCTCACTGGAAGATATTTTAGAAGCCAAAAAAATGAAAGAAGAAGATGACAAGAAGATCTCCTCTCCTTATACTATAAAACCCAAGAAGAAAATCAATGTTGCACCAATTATTCTCTCCATCTTAGGTGCTATTTTACTCATTCTCTTCGTCATTATCATTATAAAAGAGATCAATAAAGAACCCGTTCGAACGACAGAATTGAAAGGAAGTGCCCAATATGAATACACCTACTAAGCTAACTGTATTACGGATCATTTTAACCATTTTTATTTTGATTTTACTGCTCTTTCCATTTTATGAGATAGGAATTCAATTTCCCAAAGCGCTACTTGGTGGCATTTATGTCAAAGTGGAATATTTGATTGCAGGTGTTATTTTCATTTTTGCATCTTTCACGGATTTTTTAGATGGCTATCTTGCAAGAAAAAATAAGCAAGTCACTGATTTAGGGAAGATGCTTGATGCCATTGCAGACAAATTACTAGTCAATCCAGTCTTAATTGTGTTGGCTATTCAAGGTTTTATTCCTGCCTGGATTCCAGTGATTGTCATTTTTAGAGATATCGTCGTAGATGCAATCAAGATGGAGTCTGTACGGAAAGGAAAAGTGCAAGCAGCGATTTTCTCAGGAAAATTAAAAACTGCCACTATGATGCTCGGTCTTGTCTTTACTTTTTTCTACAATTTACCATTTGAGTGGTTAGGCATTCGTGTTGCAGATTTCTTACTTTACTTCGCAACCATTATGAGTGTAGTTTCTATGGTAGAATATTTCCAAATTAATAAAGAAATTATTTTGCCACAAAAAGAACAAGCTTAGAAGTACTAGAATAGGTACTTTTTTCTTTTCTTTGGAAAGAAGAAAAGAAAAATTGAGGAAAGGAATAGGTGTAATTCTTTCTTTTTAGAATCAAGGATTCCCAAATATAAAAAATTCCTTTCTTTTATATTACAAAAAATAACAAACAATTGTTTGAAAAAATGCTTGACTCGCACGAATAAGACATGGTAGAATGGAGTTGTAAAGATTACTAGGAGGTATATATGGCAAAAAATGTCACAAATGAAAACAAGAATAAAGCGTTAGAACAGGTACTTGCTGATATTGAGAAACAATTTGGAAAAGGTTCTATTATGTGCTTAGGAGAAAATCCTCACATAAAAATAGATGTGGTTTCAAGTGGGTGTTTAACATTAGATATAGCACTTGGCGTAGGAGGATTACCTAAGGGAAGAATTATTGAAATTTATGGTCCAGAGTCTAGTGGAAAAACAACCTTTGCTCTTCATGCAATTGCAGAAGTACAAAAGCAAGGTGGAAGAGCTGCTTTTATTGATGCAGAACATGCGCTTGATCCTGTCTATGCAAAACGATTGGGCGTAGATACAAATTCTTTGTTGCTTTCTCAACCAGATACAGGAGAGCAAGCTCTCGAAATTTGTGAGGCATTAGTTCGAAGTGAAGCAGTCAGTATTGTGGTGATTGATTCAGTCGCAGCACTCGTTCCACAAGCAGAAATTGATGGAGAAATGGGAGATTCTCATGTTGGACTGCAAGCACGTTTAATGAGCCAAGCACTAAGAAAACTTTCTGGTACAATTAGCAAGACCAACACCATAGCCATTTTTATTAACCAATTGCGTGAAAAAGTAGGTGTGGTATATGGAAATCCAGAAACGACGCCAGGTGGAAGAGCGCTTAAATTTTATGCGTCCATACGTCTTGATATCCGTCGAAATGAGCAATTAAAAATGGGAGAAGGGGTCGTTGGGAATAAAACAACCGTAAAAGTTGTTAAGAATAAAGTAGCGCCTCCATTTAAAACAGCTGTTGTTGATATCATGTACGGAGAAGGAATCTCTCGAGAAGGTGAAATTGTTGATCTGGCAACAGATGCTGGTATTATTGAAAAATCAGGGGCATGGTATAGCTATCAAGGAGAAAAATTAGGACAAGGGAAAGAAAATGTAAAATTACTTTTAAAAGAGCAATTAGATTTAAAAGAAGAACTGGAACAAAAAGTGAGAGAATATTATGGAATTAGCCTAGAAAAAACTGCAAAATAGCAGTTTTTTTGATGCATTTTTCTGTGAAGTTATTGTGCATACATTGTATTGGGAAATGATGGAAATGTATGAATACCCAAACGAAAAAGATAGCTTGTGTTTTGATGCAATCTGTAGTATAATAATGCGTAATTCAAGGGGGAGGAAGAAGCATGGTAAACTTAATAAAAGGAAACCAACAGAAACTAGAAAAAGCGCTATCCTCTTTAATGGAGCCAGCCCTTCAATTCTATGGAAAAGAAAGGGAACAGATTATCGGAAAAGCGCTTGATACGACTTACTTTTATGGGATGGAAGATGAAACTGTTTCCACTGCCATTAACAATATTCTTCAATTAAAGGGATGTAACAAAATTGAAATTCCATATGATAAAAACATACTATCTTACTTTTTTGTAAATCCTAATACGGATCATTTGGATAAATATGTATTATTTCAAAATGCAACTTCCATAGATTGTATGAAAGACCAATTGGCACATGAATTCTTTGGGCATGTACTTTACGGAATGAAAGCGGTTCAAGTTGTTACTGAAGGAGACGGAATTTATTGCATTCGAAATGGGTTTACACTAAAAAGTCCTACAATTCCATATGAGTATGGTTTAATGTGGACAGAAGGTTGTGCTTGCCATACGCAACAGCAAATTATGTTAAATGCAGGGACACTTTTTGCAGATATTCCCATGTGCTATCAAGTCGCATATGAAGGGGCAGTGCTTTTAGAAAAAGCAGTAGGAAGAAAGGCACTTCAAAACTATTTAATAGATTATGAAGGAACTGTGCCCAATCGTTTTGATGCTGAGATGGAAACGATTCTGCCATGTGCATTTGACTATATTGAAAATATAGCGCAGTTACATTATACAGCAACCATGGAAGGTTCACGATCTTTAAATTATTACAGAAAAGAAATAAAGGACTTAACTTTACAATATAGCAAAAAGAAAACCTTTCATACATATTAGAAATACATAATAAAAATTGTTGGTTTCTAGATAAGAGAAACAGAATCTTTATAAAAGTATACAGATTAGATTTACTCAACACTTTCTTTTCCTTGACATCAAAACGCTTTCATTTTACAATAAAGTTAGAATTGTGTTTTCAAATAATCGATTCTAGATGGAGGTATATATGAATCAAGTAATGCTCTCCATTTTACTGATAATTGTTGGATTTGCAATTGGTTCCGTAGTTGTTTTCGTAGTAAATTTAATGAGAGAAAGCAATACAGCAAAGAAAATAGAAAAATTGCTAGCAAATGCAAAAAAAGAAGCTGATTCTTTAAAAAGGGATGCTGTTTTAGAAGCAAAAGAAGAATCTCATCGTTTGAAACTTGAAACAGAAAAAGAAATAAAAGAAAAGAAAAGTGAATTAAAAGAACAAGAAAATCGTATTTTACAACGTGAAAACAGTTTGGATAAACGAGATGAGCTTTACCAAAAACGTGAAACTGCCTTAGATGAACGAGAGGAAAAATTAACGGAACGTGGGAAACAAATTCAAGCAGAGCAAGCTAAAGTGGAGGAAATAAAAAAACAACAACTCGATATTTTAGAAAATATTTCAGGATATAGCAGAGAAAAAGCAAAAGAAAGTATAATGGCCAACGTAAGAGAAACAATGGAACGTGAAATTGCCATCTATATGAACGAACAAGAAGAAGAAGCAAAAATGAATGCAACGAGTAAAGCAAGGGAATTAATTGTTTCTTCTATGCAACGATATGCAGCAGATATTGCAAGTGATCAAACCGTTACAGTCGTTGCACTTCCTAATGAAGATATGAAAGGAAGAATCATCGGAAGAGAAGGAAGAAATATAAGAACACTAGAAGCTGTGACAGGCGTGGATCTGATTATTGATGATACGCCAGAAGCTGTCGTTCTTTCTAGTTTTGACCCTTTTCGTAGAGAGATTGCAAGGGTGACCTTAGAAACTTTAATCAAAGATGGAAGAATCCATCCAACCAGAATTGAAGAAGTGTATGACAAAGTATGTAAGGAAATGAGAGATAAAACGTTAGAGTATGGAAATAATACCTTATTTGAGTTAGGTATTACAAAAATGGCACCAGAGCTTATTGAGCTGGTAGGAAAACTCCATTTCCGTACAAGTTATGGACAAAATGCACTTGCACACTCTAAAGAAGTTGCAAGTCTTGCAGGACTTCTCGCAGGAGAAGTTGGAGAAGATGTAACGCTTGCGAAGCGAGCAGGACTTTTACATGATATTGGAAAAGCAGTCGACCATGAGTTAGAAGGAAGTCATGTAGATATTGGAAAAGAACTTGCGAAGAAATATCATGAAAATGATATTGTTGTGAATGCCATTGCATCTCATCATGGGGATACGAAAGCAACCAGTGTGATTTCTACTTTGGTTGCGATTGCAGATACATTATCAGCTTCTCGTCCTGGCGCAAGAAATGACTCTTTGGAAAACTACATTCAACGTCTTTCTCAACTGGAAGAAGTTGCCAATGAAATGGAAGGGGTTGAAAAAACCTTTGCCATGCAAGCAGGAAGAGAGCTTCGTGTCATTGTAAAACCTGAGGAAATTGACGATCTACAAGCACATCAAGTTGCCCGTGAAATCAAAGAAAAAATTGAAGAAACTCTGAAATATCCTGGAACTATTAAAATTACAGTTGTTAGGGAAACAAGAGCCCAAGAAGAAGCCAAATAAAGCTTCTTTTTTGTTATGGTTCTATCCTAAAACATAATAAAAAACTCTTATGCAAGAGTTTTTTAATAGGATCTGTTTTCTACTTTATCGCTTAATATCCAAAATGACGGGAAGGATAATTGGACGTCTTCCTGTTAATTCTGAAATGAATGGGTAAAGATCTGCGACGATTTGGTTTTTTATATCAAGATAACTACAACTATGATCAGCAAGTTTCATCTTGATTGTCTTCATTGCTTGTCCTTCAATCTTGTGAAGCAATTCTTCATTCTCATTGACCATGATAAAACCTCTGGTTGTAATGTTAGGTTTCAAAAGAAGTTCTCGTTTTTGCATGTTGATATTGGCAATGACTACCAAAATCCCATCACTTGCCATAATCTTTCGGTCTCGAAGAACAGCACCACTAATTTCCCCCACACGATTTCCATCGACATAGATATCATTGTTTGGATAACTTTCTCCTCTTGTAACCACATGGTCTTTTAAAATCAAGCTATCCCCATTTTTAAGAAGAAATGTATTTTCTTTTGGAATACCACAATCAATACCAAGATTGGCATGTTGTTGAAGCATTCTATAGTCACCATGGAAAGGCATCAAGTACTTTGGTTTTAGAAGACGAATCATAAGTTTCAACTCTTCTTGATTGGCATGTCCTGAAGTATGCAAGTCACTATAAAGCATATTGGTAAATACTTGTACGCCTTTTAAATACAGTTTGTTGATTGTCTTGGAAATAGAAACCGCATTTCCTGGAATTGCACTACTTGAGAAAATCACAATATCATCAGGTCTTAACTTAATTTGTTTATGCGTTCCATCGGCAATTCTAGAAAGGGCAGCGAGTGGTTCACCTTGACTTCCTGTACAAAGAATCGTTACTTCTCCAGGCTTTAATGTATTCGCAACTTCTGCGGAAACTAAAAGTTCCTTATGGTCGATATACCCACCTTTGATGGAAATATCAATGTTGTTTTGCATACTTCGTCCAAAGACACAAATCTTTCTTCCATGTTGGTAACAAGATTCGAAGATGTGCTTTAAACGATAGATGTTAGAGGCAAATGTTGCGATAATAATTCGATTGTATTTGTAACGATCAAAAATATCTGTAAGGGCATCATCTACCCGGCTTTCACTGATAGACATTCCTTCATTTAAGGCATTGGTACTATCACTAATTAACAAGTCAACGCCCTCATGTCCAATGATTGCCATTTTATAAAGGTCAGCCATAGGGCCAATAGGAGTTAAGTCGAATTTGAAGTCTCCTGTTGTCACAATATTTCCATTGGGTGTTTTGACTAAAATTCCATGTGAATCTGGAATGGAATGTGTTGTTCTAAAAAATTCTACTTGAATGTTTTTAAATTTGACAACAGTATCTTCATTATAAACATATAAAGAATCATATCGAATATTTCGATCCTCGAGTTTAAGGGCAATCAATTCTTTCGCTTGATTGGGTGCATAAATCGCTGGAATATTCACATTTTGTAGTAAGAATGGAATGGCTCCAATATGATCTTCATGTCCGTGTGTAATAAATAAAGCTTTAATCTTTGCTTCGTTTAACTTTAAAAAAGAATAGTCAGGGAGTACATAGTCAATTCCTAAAAGTTCTCCTTCAGGAAAGCTAACTCCAGCATCAAGGATAACAATCTCATCTTGATGCATGACACAATACATATTTTTTCCGACTTCTCCTAAACCTCCTAAAACAATGACCTTTGTTTCATTTGGTTTATTCATTTTTATAAAATCTCCTTTCTTTGAGTTACGTAAAGAACTAACCAAGGTAGATTATACTACAAAACTGCTTCTTTGTCTAGTGGCTTACTTTGCTTCCCTGCTGGATAGAAGAGGAAATTAACCCCTATCATTCCAAGAAGCAACAACAACATTTGTGGTAAATAAGCATAGCGAGGCATAATTTCAATCCATAGGTAAACACCAAAGTATGCGCCCACAAGCAAGATAAGAAAGAGTTTTTCTTCTCGTTTTGATTTTATAAAACAGCCTAAAATAGCAAGTGCTAGGAAGAAGTAGATAAAGCATTGATTGAATTTAGTTAAGAAAAGGTAAAGTTCACTGTGTCCTTCTTTTGGGAAATGCCCAATGGACCAAGAAAGATCTGATTGCGTCCAAAGTATTGTTTCTTTTTTGAAGAATAAAGCTGGGAATTGTGGCAAATCACTTTGAATACGTTCCATTAATTGATGCGTTGCCTCATCTTTGTTACCAAAAGGATACGTTTTTGCATCCTCCTCACTATATTGACCTGTTGTCGTTACATTAAGCCCTGTCATAAATTTCCAGTAAGGATCGTTGTTTTTAAGTCCATGCTCACTTATGTTTGTACTTTGCAAAAGAAGAGAAGCTGAAGTTGTAATGGCAAAATAAGAAAGAAAAATGACAGCACCTAACTTTAAGAGATAAGTTCTATCTTTCTGAGTTAAGTGAAGGATGAAGTAAGCAAGAAAGGCAACCAGAAAAATCATAGCTTCGGGTCTTAAAATATTGCTTAGGGCAAGACAAATTCCAATTAGAATGCCTCTTTTCCAAAAGGCGTCATTCTCTTTTTTAGAGAGAAATAAGTAAAGCGCTAAAAGGAAGAAGAATGCCGCATGATGTTGGTTTGTTAAAACAGTGTTTAAAAGAAGTGGAAAAGGAAATAGGGCATACAAAAGACTCATAAATTGCGCTGTTTTTTCTTTGGTAAATATTTTTCCAATTTTGTAGAGAAGAACAACGGAGCCTGATGAAAAAAGACAATTTAAAACTTTTAAGAACATGGCACTATCCAGAAATTTTAAAAAGAAACTCATATAAAGTGTATGTCCAAATTGGTAGGACCAAAGCGAAAAATAAGAAGATGCCTTAACGAGTGCTAAATTCCCAGCATTGATCTGTCTAGCCGCATCAAACATGGTTTTAAAGTCAGATATGATTGGGGTATCAACAAGAAGAATTGCCCCAAGTCTTACAAGAAAAGAAAAACAAAAAAGGACAAGACCAAACCTGTTTATATTTGTTTTTTTTACGAAGTAGAAAATCCCAAGAAGAAGTAAGATAAAGGGAACGAGTCCTATTTTAGTAAGTGGAACAAGAAATGGAAATAAAAGTAAAATTCCTAAAAGAAAAGGAATCCAGTTTAAAATACGTTTCATGTTTGCCTCCTTTCTTTTATTATAGCGAAAAAAGTGGGATGAGAAAAGAATTTGTGAGACGGTAAGAAAAAAAGAAAATCTTGCTTTGCTTAAAAATAAAACAACAAAATGGAAGTTAGTTTTTTTCTATTTGGTTAGAGGGACAATCGGAAATTACATATAGAAAGAGGAAAAGTATAGGCAAACGAAGTAAGCCCTTTCTATTTTTAGAAAACTTTGCTACAATAAAAGACAAGGTGATTCATGTGGGATTTTTTGAAAAATGGAAACAAAGAAAAAAAGAGGGAGCCCAAGAAAGTAAGGCGCAAAAAACAAAGGAAAAAGAAGCTTCTGTTACAATCTATGAAAAGGGATTAGAAAAAACGAGAGGTTCTTTTGTATCTAGGCTACAGGAACTTACCAATCGACATCAAAAGATAGATGAAGCTTATTTTGAAGCGCTAGAAGAAATTTTAATCATGGCAGATATTGGTGTAGAAACAGTCCTTCGTTTTATGACGCGCTTAAGAACACGGGTACGTGAAGAAAACATTGAATCTCCAAGTGATTTAAAAGAAGTGATTGTGGATGAACTTTTTGTAATCTATGTAAGTGGAGAGGTGCTATCCAGTAAAATTTCTTATCGAGAGGATGGGCCTACCGTTATCTTGTTCGTTGGGGTGAATGGTGTTGGAAAGACAACTACTATTGCGAAGTTAGCTTCTCGCATGAAAAAAGAAGGCAAGAAAGTGCTCTTGGTCGCAGGGGATACCTTCCGGGCAGGGGCTACCTTACAGCTTCAGAATTGGAGTGAAAAAGTAGGGGTTTCGTTCTATGGAAAAGAAGAAGGTGTAGATCCTGCTTCTGTGGTCTTTGACGGGGTTACAAAGGGAAAAGAAGAAGGTTACGATGTCATTTTAATTGATACTGCTGGAAGACTGCAAAACAAAGAACATCTTATGCGAGAACTTGAAAAAATCAATCGTGTCATTGCTTCAATCATTGAAAACGAACCAACTGAAACACTTCTTGTTTTGGATGCAACCACAGGACAAAATGGAATTTCTCAAGCAAAAAGTTTCCAAGAGATTACGAATGTGACAGGAATCGTGCTTACGAAGTTAGATGGGACAGCCAAAGGTGGGATTGTTCTTGCAATCAAAGAAGAAGTAGGGCTTCCTGTAAAATACATTGGTCTTGGAGAACGTGAAGAGGACTTACAAGTCTTTGATATTGAAAAATATATTTATGGATTATTTAAAGATTTTATAGGAGAGGATGAAAATGAAACAGAAAAAAGAAATGCGTAAAAAGGGAAAGGAACAAACACCACAGGGGAAAATCTATTATCCTTTGTTATACCTACAAGCTCTTTTAACCGTTGGTATGTTAGGACTTGGAATTGCAACACTTTTTCAAAATAGCCTTTTGAATTGGTTTGAACTCATTCTTGGAATTACCCTTTTGGATATTGCACTTAATAATTCCTTGATGTTTAAACGAAATGGGGGAACCCTTCTTTATAGTGTTGTGGGAGTCATTCTAATTGTGCTTGCAATCTTAGCCTTTTTAGGAGTCTAAAATGGAGGAAGTTCTTTATTATAGTGCGCTTTATGATTGCTACAAAGCCCTTTTTACTGAAAAGCAACAGTCTTATTTTGAGGGGTATTACTTTTATAATCTATCTTTTGGCGAACTGGCTGAAAACGAAGGTGTCAGTCGAAATGCCATTTTTAAGCAGGTAAAAGAGGTCTGTAAAAAATTAGAGGAGTATGAAGAAAAGCTTCATCTTTTAAAGCAAAGACAAGAACTAAAGGCCTTATTACAGGAGGATAGAATAGACTTGTTGAAAGAACAAATTACAAAACTTTTAGAAAAATAAAATTTAAAAGGAAAAAGTATGGGTTTTGCTTGAAAAAGGCCCTTTTTTTTTGTATACTGGAAGAGTAAATTAAGAAGGATAGGGGAAGCGCTATGTTTGATAAGATTGTTTATATAGGAGATCATACTGCCAATATTAAATTGAAAGAAGATGCAGATGTTAAAGTAAATTTAATGAATTTGCACCTTATTTTTGAAGATAAGGAAAAGACCATTTTAGGAGAAGTAGATGACTTAGAAGAAGGAATTGTAAAAGCAAGATTTCTAGGTGAGATTAAAAATGGTGTTTTAATTGGTGGTGTTTTAAGAAAACCAAGTTTGGATGCTTCCATTCGTGTGATTGAGCAGAATGAGATTCCAATGATTACAGGAGAAAACAAGAGTGGATATATGCCACTAGGCGTGAGCCCTTTCTATAATGACTTTCCTGTGTATTTAGATGTCAATGGCTTTTTTAGCAATCACTTTGCTATTTTGGGAAACAGTGGTAGTGGAAAAAGTTGTGGTGTTTCTCGTCTTTTTCAAAATATGTTTGAAGATCAAAGACTTTTTCCGTATAAATCAAACATCTTGCTATTTGATTCTTCTGGAGAGTATTACAATGCCTTTAAAGATATCAGTCAAATCAATCCAAATTATCATTATAAATTCTTTACTACAAATGAACAGGAAGGAAAAGGTGAACCCCTTCGTCTTCCAATTTGGCTTTTAAATGTAGATGACTTGGTGCTTTTGTTACAAGTCACAGAACACTCTCAGATTCCAATTGTAGAAAGAATGCTAAAGCTGGTTCGTATTTTTGCCCAAGATGACATGGATGCCAATGCGTACAAGAACCATTTGATTGCGAAAGCCATTATGGCAATTCTATATACAAACCAGACAGCCCCAAATAAACGAAATGACATTTTCTCTTTGATTGCTTCTTGTTCAACCAAAGAATTTAACTTAGAGTCTCCGATTCAAGGAATTGGTTATGTTCGTAAATTTAGGGAATGTTTCTTAATTGATTCTCAAGGACAATTCACAGAAAGTGTGCTCTTGACAGAATATGTTTCTGGATTCATCAATTCTAAATATGATGATTATGAACCAGAAGGAGAATGTTTCTATACCCTTGCAGACTTAGAAAAAGCACTGAACTTTACGCTCATTAGTGAAGGATGGCTCCGTAATGAAAATACGTATGGTGATGCAGTGACATTAAGAGTACGCTTACATTCTTTAATTACTTCGAATATGTCCAAGTATTTTGATGTGAAAGAGTATGTTTCTCTAGAGTCTTATTTATCAAGCCTTTTGATTAATAACGGTGTGAAATATCAAATCGTCAATATTAACTTAGATGATGTAGACGATTCATTTGCGAAAGTTATTACTAAAATATATACAAGACTTATCTTTAACTTCGCTAAAGGCCTTAAAAATAGAGCAAGCATTCCTTTCCATATTGTCGTAGAAGAAGCCCATCGTTATATTCAACATGACCAAGATCAATTCTTGATTGGGTATAATATCTTTGATCGTGTTGCGAAGGAAGGTCGTAAGTATGGGGTTATTTTAGGACTTATTTCACAAAGGCCTGTTGAACTTTCGGATACCGTTATTTCACAGTGCTCTAACTTTTTAATCTTTAAAATGACCCACCCTACAGATATTGAATACATTAAAAAAATGGTTCCTAATATCAGTGAAGAAATTGTGGAAAAACAAAAGAGCTTACAATCAGGAACATGTCTTGCCTTTGGAATGGCCTTTAAAATACCACTGATTGTAAAATTAAAAATGCCGAGTCCAGAACCTCGAAGTGGAAACTGTGATGTTGTCTATATTTGGAATGGAAATCAAAATGCATCTGCCCCACAACAAGAAACGCAAGGACAAGCTCCTTCTGCAAGCGTATCTCCACAACCACCCAAGATGGAGCCTAGCACACCAGGAAACATAAACGAACCACAGGTGCCTACAACACCACAAAGCGCAATTCCAGAGATTCCGCAAGAACAACCACAAAATTCTGTGCCACCACAGCCAGTTATACCAGAACAACCAAGCAGTATTCCACAAAATATGCCCACAAATCCAAGCATAGAAGGTGTAAATACAAACCAAGTAGAAAATGTTGTGTCACCACAAGAGCCACAAGCTTCCTCAAAAATTCCGTTCTTTCCTCAAATGAACGAAAATGAACCCAATAATATAGGGACCCAGCCGGAAACACCACTTCCAAACATTCCAACAGTTCCTTTAACGGAACAAGTACAACAACCAGAAATTCCAGGAATCTCTGCTGCACCATCACCACAGCCAAACACGACTCCTGTTTCATCACAAACCATGGGAATCCCAGAATTAAACACGCAAGAACTTCTTTAAAAAAATTTCCAAAAAAAGTTGTGAAACTGTGCGGAATTTCTTATAATGATAAAAAGGAGTGAAAAAATGAAGTATTGTACAAATTGTGGGGAAGAGTTGGAACAAGATGCAGAATTTTGCACGAAATGTGGAACTGCTGTTTCAAAACAAGATTCTGTTCAACAAGATTCTATTCAAGAAGTAAGCGAAGAAAATTCTAAGAAAAGTGGTCTTGGTACTGCCAGTATGATTCTTGGAATCATTGCAATTGTTGTGGGTGTGATTACTTTTTTCCTAGCAGTAGCAATGGTAATTTATGCCAATAGCTCTGTTAGTTGGAACTTATATAGTAGTTTTTCAAGTAGATATACTTCTGAATTATTAAGCGGTGCACTTGCAATGGATGCATTTCCAGCAATTCTATCGATTCCTGGTCTAATTTTTGGAATTATAAGCCGTACGAAAGTGAAGAATGGTTCTAATATGGCAGGAATTGTTCTAAATGCGATTACCATTGGAATTTGCATTATTCAAACGATTGTAATTATGAGTTTAGGAATGTAACAGAAATGCCAGCGTTTCAGTGCTGGTTTTTTGTTTGCGTTAACAATTGTAAAAAAGAAAAGAGTTTGCTATAATTAGAATAGTAAACTAGGAGAGGAGTTTTAGGTATGTTTGAAAAAAGATTTAAAAATCAAAATGTCCTTAGGCTTCTTTCCAAAGTAATCCATAAAAGTGACACAAAAGAACAAGTTTCCCAAGTCTCTTTGCAAGGAGAAAAGAATGTCTATAATCTCTATTCCATGTTTATCTTAATAGATGCCATTATCAAATACCAAATGATTGTGCAAGAGGATAGATATTTTGAATCCTTTTTACAGCAACTAGAAACATTGGTTGCACATTATAAGTCTCATCAAGAACTTGTGGTTGGTATTCATGCAATTATAGGGGAAATTGTGAGAGAACAATTACAACTTCCAGATTTGATTTCTTATACTTCTAAACGAAGGGTATTAGAGCGAATCTATGATCGTTATATCGTACATGGATACTGTTTTCATAGTTTTCCATCCACATTGAAAGAAGCGATTGAAGCGGACGGTATTTTTCCAAGAAAAGATGTTTATCCTGTTTCTCAGATAAAACAGATTGCCTATATTTTTAAAAATCATCATTATCCCAATCTAATTTCTAAAAACTTTCAAGAAAAGCCAACTTCTTTTTATATTACAGATAGTCCTTTAATGGCCTATGTTTATGCGATTTCATCTCCTTCTTACCTTTGTGAATTAACAACAACAAGTGAGATGATGAAAGGATACGAATATGATAAACTAGCCTATTTTCGAAAAGACTATGCGAGTTGTAAGAAAAACCTAGAACTTCTTGGAAACCATGTAGGATTATCCGAAAGAGAAAAGCAAATTGTCCTCGACTCTTTGGCTTCACAGTGGGAAACATTACAAGTAGAAAAAATAAAACCTTGTATCGCAGTCATTCAAAGAGATGAAGTGGGAAGAAATTTTTTAGAAGATTATGAGAAGATTTTAGAAGAGGCTAAAAATGAAGATTTTGTCGTCAGTATGGCCAAGATTACAGATAGTAGGTATCCAGAAGATAAACGTTCTACCCCAATATTGTCGCTTTCTTTTCAAGTTGAAGAAGTGCCAACGCTCAAGGAAATTGAAGAAAATGGAAGGGAAAAACTGCTTCCTACTAGGCCGAATATGACAACAATAATGATTGAAGATGAAAAAATAGAACCACACAAAGAAGTAGCGCATAAAAAGCCTGTTAACAATCATGGAAATGCGGATGTCATTTGTTTATGTGGGATGTTAAGCATTGCGACAGGGATAACGTTATGGATTATTTTTAGGTATTTTGGAATAGGGTGATAGGATGGAAAAAATAAAAGTACTTTTTATGGGGACACCAGAATTTAGTGTTCCTGTTTTGGAAGCTTTGGTAAAAAATTATGATGTAATTGGTGTTGTAACACAACCTGATAAACCTGTAGGTAGGAAACAAATCTTGACGCCTTCTGCTGTGAAAATAGCATCAAGCAATTATAATCTTCCACTTTTCCAACCCATTTCGTTAAGAAAAGAGTATCAAGAAGTTTTAAAAGGAAAGCCTGATCTTATTGTAACTTGCGCGTATGGACAGTTTTTACCGAAAGAAGTGCTAGATGCACCAAAATATGGTTGTATCAATGTACACGCCTCTCTTCTTCCTAAGTATCGTGGGGGTGCCCCTATTCATAAAGCGATTATCAATGGAGAAAGCGAGACAGGAATTACCATTATGGAAATGGATGAAGAGATGGATCATGGTGCTATTTTAGCCCAAGAAAAAATTCCCATTCTAGATGCTGATACGAAGGGGAGTCTTTCCGAAAAACTCAGCCAATTGGGTGCAAAACTTTTACTGGAAACGCTACCTCAAGTGATTGCAAAAACCATCAAACCTATTCCCCAAAACGATGAAGAAAAAACATTTGCCTATGCCATTCAAAGAGCGGAAGAACGCCTTGATTTTAACAAAGATACAAGAAGTCTTTTCAATCAAATTCGAGGAATGAATCCAGACCCAATTGCCTATACGACCCTGCAAGGAAAAATTATGAAAGTCTATCGTGCTAGGATGGGAGACCATGTATTTTTAGAAAAAGAAAATGGCGAAATCGTAGAAATTTATAAAGACGGAATAGGTGTTTCTACACAAGATGGAGAGCTTATCTTAGAAGAGATTCAACTCGAAGGAAAGAAACGTTGCTTGGTCAAAGACTTTTTGAATGGGGCCAAAAAAGAAGAGCTCATAGGCCTTGTTTTACAATAGAGGTTTAGTTATGAATAAAAAAGCAAAACAAAAAAAACCATCCCAATTTGAACCATTTTTTCAATTTCTAAAACAGTTGTGGGAAAACCCAAAAGGAAAAGCCCTTCTTTTCTTTGGCTTTTATCTTTTTTTCTTTATCTTTATTGGTGTTTTATATCGAACAGCTCCTAAAATGGACAACGCTAGTTTTTTAATTCCAGAAAGTGTGGGAGAAAAAGTAACGCTTTCTTTCAAAGAAATCAAAGAAGGAAATTATACTTTTACTTATCAAGAAGATATAGATGGTGTGATTCGAAATTTAGAAGGAAAAACATACAACCAGATGAAAGAAGTCAAAGAGGATACAAGACTCTACTTTCTTTATAGTGGTATTTCACTTGAACGGATGGATAATGTTTGGCAGGTAGCACCCAAACCCTTTTATATCCCACAAGTCTTAGAAGAAGGAATGATAGAAGAAACTTTGGAGCAAGCAACTTTTCTTTCCAAAACAGTCTATCCGAATGGAGAAAGTCTTTATCGCTTTGAAATTTCGACGACAACACTAATGGAACTCTATCAAAATGAGGAAGTTGACCTTGCTGATGTTCCAAATACGATCGAAGTTTTAGAAAGTAAAGAAAAGGAAATTCAAAAGATAACGTATGACTACTCTAGTTATGATAGCTATTTAAAAAATACACCGAAGAAGGCAAAAATTGAGGTTAGTTATCACGAGTATGGTAAAGTAAAACCCTTTGATATTCCGAGTTAAGATGAAGTGAATGCGAAAAAGAAAGAAACAATATCTTTCTTTTTACTTTTCAGGCAAAGTTCTATATAATGGAAGTGGTGATAGAAATGTTTGAAAGTTTAGGAAATAGATTACAAAATGCCCTTTATAAGATGAAAGGGTATGGAAAGATCACAGAAGAAAACATTGGAGAAATGATGCGTGAGATTCGTCTTGCCCTTTTAGAAGCGGATGTAAACTATCAAGTGGTCAAAGAATTTACGCAGACGGTCAAAGAAAAGGCCTTAGGTGAAGAAGTCCAAAGAAGTATCAAGCCAGGGGACTTGTTCGTAAAAATTGTCCAAGACGAATTAACAGAGTTATTAGGTGGCGAAAGTGTTCCCCTTAATTTAAAAGGAAATCCAGCTGTTTTAATGCTCGTTGGATTACAGGGAAGTGGAAAAACAACGACGATTGGAAAACTGGGAAATTACCTACGAAAGAAGCATGCCAAAAAACCACTTCTCGTAGCTTGTGATATTTATCGTCCTGCTGCAATTGACCAATTGAAGCAGTTAGGAAAACAGCTCAATATTGAGGTGTATGAAAAAGGGGTTACAGATCCTGTTCAGATTGCGAAAGATGCAGTTTCTTATGCCAAAGAAAACGGGTATGATTATGTCTTAATTGATACGGCAGGGCGCCTTCATATTGATGAAACCCTTATGGAAGAACTCGTACAATTGGAAGAAGCTATCAAACCCGAAGAAATATTGCTTGTGATTGATGCCATGATG
>CANQVB010000022.1 GCA_947627225.1 uncultured Bacilli bacterium | reverse complement strand
GCTTTTATACTAATCACATTTGCTTTTTCTGTTTGTAATGTAAAATAAGCATAGCTAAAATATCCTACAATTAAGAAGATACTCACAACTCCTACCAATAACAAATAGCTCTTTTCTACTTTCCTTTTCAGTAGTCTTTTCATAACAGTACACCTCTATTTTCTTAAGTGTACTACAAACTACCCCCCCCCCAGTCAAGCTTTTTAGTGCAAAAAAAAAGGAAAACCTTTCAGGCCTTCACTTCACACTAGAAATTCAAGAGCCGAAAAAGAGATTTCGCTCTACTGTTTTTCACAAGTATATCCAGAACCTTGTAGTAAACTTTGAATTTCATCAATATCTTGGTCTCGTTGAAACTCAGGATAGATTCCCTCAAATTCAGCAATATTATCATGAATCAATTCCAAATCTAACTTTTCATAATTGATGCTTTCTTCGGTGATTTGGTTTGTTTCCGTCTTTTTACAAGAAATATTCATACCATCCACTGTCTCTATGACTTCCCCTAGATGAAGACAAGAATTTTGTAACTCTTCTAGGGTTGCCGCATCAGTACCTGTCGCGCGTTCTTTAAAAGAATGCGTCGTTTTTGTCACGACTCTTTTCAATTTCTTATCTGTAAAGTAGAAAGTGCTTTCTCCTGTTACTGTACTTTCTTCCACTTCCTTCGATAAGGTACATACCATAGTACCACTTTCCACTTCCTTTGTTGAAACAGGAGCCTCTTCTTTTTCTTGGAATTTCTTAATGGCATCACTAATTTCTGGTAAGAAATAAACCATAGCAAAAAGGCCTATGAAAAGAAACACCGCTAAAATTGTTTTTACTTTAGAACCCTTTGGTGCTTGTGGGGTTGGATCATTTCCTTGCGTGGAAGTTGGGGTTGTTTCTGTTTTTGTAGAAGCAGTAGAAGAAGGATTCGTAGGAGTTGCTGTTGTTGTGGGATTTACTTGAGGAGCTGAAGATGCCGGTACCTGTTGTGCTGCTTGCACATTCGCTTGTGGTTGTCCTTGTGGAATAGCCGTTTCCTGCGTTACACCCGTATTCTCTTTTTCATTTGGATTTGTAACTTGCTTCTTATTTTCTTCGTTCATTGTAATCAACCTACCTTTTATTCTATTCTTAGTATAACAATTGTTTTTATATTTTGCAATTTACTTTCGCAAAGCATCAATTTGTTTTTGAAAATCATCTTCTTCTGTAATAAATGAACCACTCACTAAAATATCGGCCTTTCCTAATTTTTTTGAAACTTCTTCGGTGATACCTCCATCGACACTGATGACTGCTTTCGCGTGGTATTTCTTTAAAACTTTTTTCAATTCGTTCACTTTTTCAATGGCTTCTTTTTCAAATTGTTGTCCTCCTCTTCCTGGTTCAACTGCCATAATTAAAATAAGATCTAAATCAGCAAGATAAGGAACAACCGCTTCAACAGGTGTTTCTAATTTCAAGGAAAGCCCTGCCTTGATGCCATACGAGTGAATCAAGGAAAGTGCCTCTTCGACATCTTCGATTTCTTCATGAATCGTAATATACTCTGTATTTAAGGTTGCAAACTTAGAAATATACTTCTTTGGGTTTTCCACCATCAAGTGAACATCTAATCGTTTATCGGTGTATTCATAAATATGCTTCATTTGCCGAAAAGGCATGGTCTTTATTTTGGGTACAAACTTTCCATCTAAAACATCGACATGAATAAAATCAACATCGGTATCATTTAACTTCACCAATGTTTCGGGGACATTTTCACTACTTAAAAATGATGCAGAAATTTTCATTTTTTGACCTCCTCTTTTATAAGTTGTAAATAAGAAAAATATCTACTTTTTAAAATCGTGTTCTCTTCGACTGCTTGCTTAATCTTACATTCTTTTTCTTTGGTATGCGTACAATCTTGAAAAGGACAAGATATCTTTGAAAATTCGGGGAAACAAGCCTTTATCTTTTCGATATCATGGGGTAAATCCAAAGAAGAAAAACCTGGTGTATCTAAAAGTTTTCCTCCTAAAAATGAGAATAATTCTACATATCTTGTCGTATGCCTTCCTCGTCCAAGTGCTTTCGAAATCTCTCCTGTTTCAAGATGCCATTCTGGCTGAAGATGATTTAAAAGGGTACTTTTTCCAGCACCTGTTTGTCCAGTAAAGACACAAGTTTTCCCCTTGATGAGCTGCTTTATTTTGGAAAGATCTGTGTTTTCTAAAACCGTATACCCAATAGATGCATAATAAGCAAAGAGGTTTTGAAACTTTTCTTTTTCCTCTTCACTTACTAAATCCATCTTGGTAAGACAAATAATAGGGGTAACTTCATTTAATTCCATTAAAACAAGCAATTTATCAAGAAGTAAAGGAACAAAATCAGGTTCCTTAAGACTTGTGACTAAAAAGGCAAGATCAATATTCGCAACAAAAGGTCTTTCAAAGACATTTTTGCGAGGTAATATTTCTTCAATCACCTGCTGTTCCTGATCAAAAACTACAAAGTCCCCTACTCTTGGAATGATTTTCTGTTTGCGAAAACGGCCCCGTAATACACACAGAATTCTTTCTTTCTTCCACGAGACAGTATACAGGTTACTTTGAATTTTTACAATCTGTCCTTCCATACTTTTAAGGTTCTTCTTCCTTAGAAGAAGTGCTTCCTGTAGAATCCGTCTTCTCATCGTCTTTTGTGCCACTATCGCCAACTACTGGTTTTTTGACCTTTTTAGCAACCGTTACAGTAAGCGTTCTTCCTGTTACAACTTGGGTTCCTTGTGCAGTTGCTTGGTTGATGACTTGTCCATCTGAATAACTATCCGAAGAGACATCTTGCTCTACTACATTTAAAGTAATTCCATATTTTTCGGCCCACGCTTTAACACCATTCTCCCCTTCTAAGAACCAGTTTGTCATATCTGGATAAAGCACAAGATTTGGAACATAGAAAGTAACCGTATCTCCTTCTTCTAATTCTTTTCCTTTTAAAGGTTCCTGCTTCAAAATTTCGTGTTCGTTATATTTGCGATCAAAGTTTTCCTCTTCATCTTTCGTAATGATTACAACAAGCTTATATTCTTCTTCTAACATTTTCTTGACCGCTTCTACATCTGTGTTTCCAACGAAATCTTCCATTTTATACTTTTCTTTTCCAGTCGATTCATAAAGCGTAATGGTCGTTCCCTTTTTGATGGTTCTTCCAATGGCAGGACTCGTTTTAATGACACGTCCTTTCTTCACAGAGGAAGATGCTTGTTCGACTGTCTTGAGGGCGACTTTAAAGCCTGCTTTTTGTAGCGTCTCTTCTGCTTTAATTACAGTCATGCCCTTTACATTTGGAATTTTAATATCCGGTGCTTTCGTAAGCGCTGGGACTAGAAAAAAGATAATCAAAAGTGCTAGGATAATGGCACCAAAAATACCAGATAAAATCCAAATCCACTTATTTGTCTTTTTTACTTCTTCATCTTCAAGCGGTTTCGCAATTTCTTCTTGCTCTTGGGCAAGGTCTTTTGCGGAAAGATTTTCAACGACTTTTGTATTTTCATCCACCTCATGTTCTGGATATTTGTATTGATAAACAGGTTCATTGATTCTATCATCATTGAGCGCTGTCAATAAATCCTGGTGCATTTCTTTGGCATCATGATAGCGATTTTTAGGATTCTTTGCCGTTGATTTTAAAATAATATTTTCAATACTTTGTGGAATTTCTTCATTTTCTAAGCGCAAAGAAGGAAGTGGATCTCGCATTTGCTTAAGCGCAATTTCAACAGCACTTTCTCCTTTAAAAGGTAGCGAGCCTGATAAAAGTTCATAGAAAATAATTCCCATCGAATAAATATCACTTCGAATTGTACTTCCCTTTCCAGATGCTTGCTCTGGTGGAAGATAGTGAACAGAACCCATTACAGAGTTGGTCTGTGTTAATTGGGTCGCATTTAAAGCCATCGCAATTCCAAAGTCTGTAATTTTAATTTGTCCATCATCTTGAATCATAATGTTTTGTGGTTTTAAATCACGATGGATAATGTAACTATCATGCGCATGTGCCATTCCATCTGTAAGCTGCAGCATAATATCAATCGCTTCACTTAAGGTGAGACTGCCTCGTTTTTTAAGAAGCTGCTTTAAAGTTTTCCCTTCCACATACTCCATCACAATATAATACAGTCCAGCATCTTCTCCAACATCATACATCTCGACAATATTAGGATGAGAAAGACTCGATGCAGAAAGTGCTTCTCTTTGAAAACGACGCACAAACTTTTCATCATTCGATAAATCTCCACGAAGTACTTTTATCGCTACATTTCGATCTAGTATCGTATCATATCCAAGATAAACATTCGCCATGCCACCTTCACCAATACTTTTGATAATTTCATAGCGATCGTTTATTTTTTGCCCCTTTACAATCATTCTTCTACACCACCCTCATCTAAGGTTAAATAAGCAACGGAGATATTATCCGTTCCACCTCGATTATTTGCTTTTCGAATTAAACGAATGACTTTGTCTTCAATATCTCCCTCAGAAAGCAATACCTTTTCAATTTGTTCTTCATCTAACATATTGGTAAGTCCATCTGAAGAAAGTAAAATTTCATCAATCTCCATATCGCAATCGAAAATATCAATATCAATCGGATCGTTGGCGCCTAATGCTTTCATTAAAACATTCTTTTTAGGATGATCCTTCGCTTCTTCCTTCGTAAGCTCTCCCGCAGAAACCAGTAAATTGACAAGTGTGTGATCGTAAGTTACTTTGTGTAAGTGTCCATCTTTCATCACAAAGCCACTCGAATCTCCTATATTTCCAAATAGAATATATTCTTTGGTAACGAGCGCTAACACTAAAGTAGTTCCCATTCCCTTGCTTTCAGGATGATCTTTTTCATGTTGAAAGATGAGACTATTAATTTCAGTAACACTATCTCTTAACCAAGTTGCCGCATCCATTTTTGTCATATTCAAAAAAGTTTCATTGAAATGTTTTCCTAAATAACGAATCGCAATGCTTGATGCGACTTCTCCTGCAGAGTGTCCCCCCATTCCATCAGCAATGGCCATTAAATATTCATGGTTACTATTTTGTACAATAATCACACTGTCTTCGTTATGATCACGTACTTTTCCAGCATCTGTTAAGTAAAATGATTTCATAGTTCCTCCTTCTCACTGCGAAGTTGCCCACAGGCAGCGGAGATCCTTCCTCCAAACTCCCGTCTAATTGTAACACAGATGTTATTCTTTTTAAGTATATCATAAAACTTAGCAATTGTTAAAGGTTTACTTCGCTTATATTGTAAATGCGTTGTTTCGTTATATGGAATGAGATTGACATAACAGTTGATTCCTTTTAACAAATTGACCAGTTCTAAGGCTTCTTTTTCGCTGTCATTCACACCTTCTAATAAAATATATTCAAAAGTAAGCCTTCGATTTGTCTTTTCTACATATTTTTTTAAAGCCTCCATTAAAAGTGCAAGTGGATAGGCTTTCGCAACGGGCATTAACTTCTTACGCAGGGTATCATTGGGAGCATGTAAGCTTACTGCTAGGTTGACTTGGTAAGGAAAATCCATAAATTCGTAAATTTTAGGAACAATACCACAGGTGGATACTGTGATATGGCGCGCGCCTATCGCAAGGCCTTTTTCATGGTTAATGATTTCAATAAAGCGCATCACTTCCTCATAATTATCAAACGGTTCTCCAATTCCCATAATGACAACATGACTGATTCGCATCCTGCATTCTTTTTCGATTTGTAAGACTTGTAATACCATTTCAAAAGCCTGTAAGTTTCTTACCTTTTTTCGTCTTCCACTTTCACAGAAAGAACAACCCATATTACAACCCACTTGGCTGGAAATACAGAGAGACAATCCATAGTCATGCCGCATTAAGACCGCTTCAATGTGCTCTTTATCAGAAAGGCGAAACAAATACTTGGATACTTCTTTTTCTTTTTGTTTTTCTAAAATTTCTAAAGTTTCAAAAGAAAATTCTTGCATCAAACTCTCTCTTAGCGTTTTGGATAGATTCGTTGCCTCTTGGATGGATGAAATCTTTTTTTGATAGAGCCATGAAAAAATTTCTTTGGCATAAAATTTAGGAAAGTGCATCTTTTCTAAAAACTGTTCCAATTCTATTTCTTTTTTTCCATAAATACTTTCCATATAACCACCACCTTTATTATACTGGAAAACGATGCCTTTGGCACCGTTTATTTTCTTTTTTTAATTTCTTATGCTTTCCTTTTTATAAAGCAATTGCTTTACTTTTAAATTGTGTTCCTTGACTTTTGATACAAGGTGCGTAAACTCTTCGAGATTTTGTGCTCGCATATATTTTTGCGCATCTGTTTCGTAGTCTTTTTTTTCTTCGAGATAATTTTTAAGCGTTCCTGTAAAACTGCCATCTGTTGTTTTTTGAAGCAAAAGCTTATACTTAGAAAGATCTAAAGAAGGATACGCATCTTCTTTCATTTTTAAAAGCAAGGTAAGCAAACCTGCACCCAAACATGCTCCTTCTTCTTCGCTTGCCCCTGCAATCATCGAAACATATTCTTCTGGATTTTCTTCTTGTAAAAGTGCAGGTATTTGTGCAATCTTAGCGCTTTCTTGACACGCGAAAGTACTTCTTGCTTTCACGACAGCAGTTGCCATCTTCAATACTTTTTCGGAAACACCCATATGGCGATAAGCATTTTTTGCGACCTCAAGACTGATTTTTATATTTTCACTGCTTTTGTGGGCAAGTGCTTGCGTGTACCTTGAGATTAGTCCACCATCAAGTGCATTAATTCTAAGTGTTTTTACAAGTTCCCAAACTGAACTTGCCATTTTTTCATCAATATGTCCAAATGCTTGGATAAAGTTAATCAAATCTTGACATGAGCAGAAGAGAGGAAACTCGTTCCACTTAACTTCTTGAATGGAAGAATTTGAATCTGTAATGAGCGAAAGAAAGACCAGAACAATTTCTTTTTCATATCTTCTTCCAAACACGTTCACTGCATCCATAGCACTCTTTGCTTGGGCTTTTCCCTTTGCATTTGCAATACACTTTAAGAATTCGATATCTAAAGCGCGTCCACCTTCTTCGAGAAAATTACGAACAACACAGGCTTGGTCATACCCTTTTGCTTCGGCGATTACTTCCATTTCTTGGATACTTTCATCTTGTTCATAAAGTTCCCCATTTCTAGCAATGTGGCTTCCTAAAAATTTCAGTGCTAGTGTATACTGCCTTGCACCATCTGCTCTTATAATCTTTGCAATTTCAAGAAAGCTTTCCTTGCATCCATACCAATATCTTTCATTGGCGATTAAATAATTTTCCCACGTTGTTTTATATTTCGCTGCATCTTGATAGTGTTTATCATATTCTTTTTCGCTAGGTGCCAAGAATAAAAGAAAGGGAAATCTTTTTGGTCCTGGCATAGAAAGAATCAATGCAAACATCTCTTCATCATATTTAAACAGTGTTGGAAGATCTATTCTTTTTAAAAATGATGAGTTTTTTTCAAATTCTTTCTGCATCCATTCTAATAATTCTACTTGCATTATCTCACTCCTTCTTTGTTTAGATTATATCATAACAAAACCGTACTTGTTTGGCAAGTATCAAAGCGGCATACTTTTTTGATTCCTTGTGCTTTCATTTTTCTACCTCGCGCCCAACAGTGACTGAAAACAAATTCAAAATAGTTCGTAAAAAAGATTACAAAAAGTTAAAATACAATCTATTAAAACCAGCTGATTCAAATTCCTCTAGTTCTTTTTCTCTTATACTGTTATCTCATATCCGTGTCTGTGTCAGTATTGGTATGATATATTTAAAATTGACTTAGTAAATTAATTAATCTTGAATTTTTATAAATACTTTCTCTTCCTATTTTTTCAAATTCGAGTAATCCAGCATCTACTAAACTGTTTAAATATGTAGCAGCTGTTTGTCTTGTTACATGACATCGATCTTCAATATAGTTAATTCTAGTATAAACTTCAAAGAATAATGAATCTAATAGTTCATCAGAATATATTTTAGGTAATTTTGTCATAAATTCTTCTTTATAAGATTCCATCTCTCTTTGAATTAGTTTAATTAATTCAATCGTATTTTTAGAGGTTTCTTCGACTCCTTTTAGGATATATATAATCCAATCTTCATAATTATTATTTTCTCTAAATTCAGTAAATAATTTATAGTACTGATCTTTATTTTTGTTAATATAATTACTTAAATATAAAATAGGACTCTCTAAAAGATGATTGAGTACTAAATATAAAACATTTAGTATTCTTCCAGTTCTTCCATTTCCATCGTAAAATGGATGGATAGATTCAAATTGATAATGAATTAAAGCCATTTTAATTAATGGATCTACTTCTTCATCCTTTTTATTAATGTAATCCTCAAGATTTTTAAGTAAATCTCTAATTTCTTTTTCATCCTGTGGTGGCGTATAAATTACTTCTTTCGTTTTACTATTCACTAACTTAGTACCAGGATTTTTTCTAATGCCAGCTTTATTGTGTTCAATCATTCCTTGAAGTTCTACTAAAACATTCGTTGAAATAAATCCTTTTTCTTTTATAATTTCATATCCCCGCCAAATAGCACTTCTATAATCAACAACTTCTTTAGCAGATTCATCTTTAAACCCACTTTCTGTTAGTACTTTATAAATACTATCATGTGTCGTTACAATATTTTCTATTGCACTACTATCCTTTGCTTCATTGATAGTAATCGCATTCATTAGAATATGTTGATTTGGAATTGAATTCGCAAAACCTTTTAATTCAGCCAGTGATCTGGAAGCTTCATTTAATGCTTCAAGAATTCTTGGTGTTTTCAAATCATACTCATGAAATGGTAATAACTTCATAGGATCAGTCATCTCCTTATGTATAATATTACACTATTTTTTGAACACATACAAGAAACATGTTAAATTTTTGTATTTTTTCTAACATATTTTATAATTAGGTTAAAAATTGATTGATTATCTTCTATCAGAACATTTCATTCCTACTACAAAAACTTTTAAAATAGAATTTCTGATATTCAGTTCGTATCTAAAAAAACAAAAATGCTAGGTCGAAAGGCCTAGCTTGCATTGAAAATTTCACACGCTTCTTTTCTGATAATTCTTGACTTTCTGTTGGAAAACTTCTTCACAAGTTTTTGTATCCATCTTAGAATAAATCTGTTGTAAGTTTTCATCTTGCACTTGATTGAAGTAATCTATCAATCTTTGATAACCCAAATCATTTGCCATCACACTTCGAAAGTTACCATACTTTTTACAAATCAAAGCATCCAAATGATTACAAAGATCATACCAACAATCCCAAGTAATCAAAGGAAGCTGATCCACAACTTCTAGACAATCAAGAGCATAACTCATTTTTAATTTTTGAATTCTCTTTTCAAAATAGAGAGGATTTTTACTTTTTAAAAGACACGCATCCAAAGAATCCGCAACCTGAAAACGATCTAGGATGGACTCTTTTGTAAAGGAGGCTTGCTGGTTATTAAAACTCATAGGATTATCACTTTGATAATGGTAATTCGTCTTGTTCGTCACATACATCTTTTCCCCTAACACATGCATCGAAATCGTAAACGGTGCATCTTCAAAACGACAGTGCGTTAAAAAGCGCATATTTCCAACAAGCTCCCTTGTAAAAAGATGATTCCAGACGGAAACACCTCCTTTTGTAAGCGGTGTATTTGGATTTAAGTAATTGATAATTCCTTCACTAGAACCCGATAATTTCCCTTCCTTATAAAATGATGTTCCCACCATTGAAAGGTGCGTATCTTCAAGGGCATTCTTTAATATTTCAAAATAGTTTTCATCTACAAAATCATCACTATCTACAAATCCAAGATAAATTCCACTGGCAAGGTGAATTCCCTGATTCCTTACAACACTTACCCCTTGATTCTTAGGAAAGGAATACAGTTTAAAACGAGAATCTTTTGCGGCATATGTTTCCATAATTGAAATGCTTTCATCTGTGGATGCATCATCCAACAAAAGAAATTCAATATCTTGTTCTGTTTGATTCTCTAAAGAAGTAAGACAACGATTTAAAAATTTAGCATTATTATAATTGGGAACAATGACACTCGTTTTAGGCAGACCCAACACCCCCTTTTTTTACCCTGCTATTATAACAAAAAAAGCGCCTTCTGTAAAGAAAAACAGGCGCCTATTTGGCTAAAAACTCCATAAAGTATTCATCAAAAGTAAGGGAATACTTCTTCAAAGCAGTGGCTATTTTCGGCCCTACATAACGATAGTGCCATGCTTCATAACCATAGCCTGTAATCCTTTCTTTTCCTTTTGGATACCTTAAAATAAAACCATACTCGTGGGCATGTTTTTCCATCCAACGAAAACTTTCTGTTTCTCCAAATGATTCATAATCTAAATTCCCATCATCCACATCAATACAAAGTCCCGTTTGGTGTTCTGAAAAACCAGGTCGTGCTGAATAGGTATCTGCTTTCTCTACCCCATCTGATTGAACATACCGGTTGTAAAGAAGTTCTTGATAATGATAACTTCGATAAGAAGAAATCCCTCGAATCGTAACGCCTTCTTTCCGTGCATCTTCCGCAAGATGAGAAAAAGCATCTTTGGCTTCTTTTACAAGCATGATTCCTTCCTTCGCATACTGTGGATCCAAAACAGTTAAATCACTTGGAACATAATCTTTTCCTAACGAAAAATACTTATTGACAAGAACTTTGGGTGTATTCAAAAACGGACTTTTTCTTACATGGGAATAATAAGGATAATCAAGGCCTAAATTGACCCTTACAACCACTTCTTTCCAAGAAAGATCCGGATACTTCTTTTGATAGGCTTGATATCTTTCTTGGTTGCTGTTCTTATAAAAAGAATACTGTGGAGGCCTCTTCTCTTCCTTTTTGTAGAATACAGCAAACAAAACACAAAAAAGGATAAAAAAAAGAAGGGCTATTTGCTTTTTCATGACAATCACCTTTCTTATTTTATTCCTACGTTAAAAACATTTATACCATCTAGCAAGCAACATCTCGTATTTTCTTTTCTAACGTTTTGTAAGTGCCTTCTAAAGTCGTCTCTTTTCTTTTTTCTCTTCCATAAAGGCCTAAACTTTTAAAATGTTCAACGCCTAATCTTACCTGAAAACTATCTTTCGCATGGCTTGACATTTCTTCCCAATCTCCATATTTTTCCCGAATTAAATCATCAAATAAAAGCATAATTTCTTGTTTTTCTGGGTCTTCAATATTCCATTTTTCTACTTCGAGAATTCTTGTCAAAAGAAGTTGTTCAGAAAGCGCGCGCATTTCTTCTTGAAACAAGGGTGCTCTTGGAAGTTTCTTTGCATTTTCTAAGAGGAAATCCGCAGCTTTGAAACCATCTAAAACTTTCAGATTTGCCTCATAAACAGAGTGGGATACTCCTTCTTCATTTTGTCGATATAAATAATTCTCTGATTGAAAATGAATCACACGATTTGCTTTTATATAAAGTGGATAAGTAAAGGCATAATCTTCAAAAATAATCCCTTCAGGAAAAGCAAAATCTTCTAGTAATTCTCTTCTAAACAATTTATTCCAACAAGCAGGATCGCACCAATAAAGAATTTTTTGATTTCCTTCCCTGTAAGGAGAAATAATGCTACCTTTTCCATAACAACACGTTTTGTTTAATAAAAGTTTGGCATCCTGTTTAAATAACACCGCATTCGTCCTTGCAATTTGAATATTAGAATCATACGCAAGACCGTTTGCCAACTCTTCATACATACGAGGCTTAACCAAATCATCCCCATCTATAAATCCAATATATTTCCCAGATGCTATCTTTAACCCCTGATTTCTTGCACCTCCTGCACCGTGCTTTTCTTTTTGCACAAGTAATTTTATTTTGTTTGGATACTTTTCTTGATACTGGTTTACAATCTTTACTGTTTTATCGCAGCTCTTGTCATCAACAACGATAATTTCCAAATCTTTTTCTGTTTGTGCAAGAACAGAATCTAGGCAAGCTGCAATATATTTTTGCACATTATAAGTAGGTATAATCACACTAACCTTTGCCATCTATATCTCCCCCTTTAATCGCGTATAGTATACTCCATTTTTCACTTTTTGTCAAAAAATGAATACTTTTCGAATAGAACGCTTTCCAATTTCATAAAGTTTGGTAAGGTGATAAGATGAAATTAAAAATATGTTTCTTTTTTCTATTTACTTTTGTCTTCTTTCTGCCACAATTTGTTTTTGCGGAAGAAAGCAAAGAAGAAAACACAACAGATCCGATCGCAAATGCAAAAGCAGGAATTTTAATAGAAGCAAACAGTGGTGAAATTTTATTTGAGAAAAACAAAGATGAAAAACTTGCTGTTGCATCCATGACAAAAATGGTCGCACAAATTCTTATCTTAGAACAAATCGAACAGGGAAAGTTAAAATGGACAGATAAAGTAAAAGCAAGTAGTAATGCCAGTGGTATGGGAGGAAGTCAAATCTTTCTTTCTACGGGGGAAGAGTTGACAGTAGAAGAGATGATGAAAGGTATTTCTATGGCAAGTGCCAATGATGCAACAGTTGCGATGGCAGAACACATCAGTGGAAGTGAAATTGCTTTTGTTAAGAAAATGAATGAAAAAGTAAAAAGTTTGGGGCTTAAAAATACACAATTCAAAAACTGTACAGGTCTTGATGAAGAAGGACACTATTCTACTGCTTATGACATGGCCATGATTGCGAAAGAGCTTTTAAAACATGAAGAAATTCTTCGTTTCTCCTCTGTTTATGAAGATTATTTACGAAAAAACACAGAAAATCCTTTTTGGCTTGTCAACACCAATCGTCTCATTCGTTTCTATGAAGGCGCAGATGGTCTTAAAACAGGCCATACCGATGCAGCACTTTACTGTTTAGCCGCCACGGCGAAAAAAGAGGGAATGCGAGTCATTGCAATTGTACTTGGAGAAGAAAATAGTAAAGTCAGAAATAGTGAAGCGATGGAGTTACTTGATTATGGCTTTCAAAATTACGAAATGCAAATTCTAAAGAGCAAAGAAAAGAGCATCAAGACAATCCCACTCCAAAAAGCCACCATCGAAAGCTTGAAATTATATCCAAAAGAAGAAATTGGAATTTTAAAAAAGAAAGGGATGGAGAAACAGAAGTATACCTATGAAGTGGAAGTATCTAAAATGAAACTTCCCATTCAAAAAAATCAAAGTCTTGGAAAGGTCAAGATAAAACTACAAGATAAAGTCGTAAAAGAAATTGATTTAATTTCGAAAGAAAATGTAAAACCCCTTTCTTTTCTAAAGTTATTACAAAAAGTCATGAAACAAGTAGTAGGAGGAACCATGTAGAAAAGTCCTTCTTTTTGTTTATAATAAAGGTGGAAGGAGTTCAAATGCATTGGTTATTGTTCCTTCTTTTTCTTTTACCGATTGAAGTACAAGCAGAGACATACTATACCCCTTATTATGAAACAAGTTCTCCTACTTGGAATCAAACCTTAGAAAAGATAGAAGAAAAAGAAGTTTATGTATTACAAAAAGAAACAAAAAAGACAAAGAAATATTATCCGCTTACGCAAAAGATTCCTGGATACCACCCTATTTTCGAAGAATATATTGATTTGCCTGATTCAACTTACAAAACAAATTGTAAAAAAGAAGCGAATGTGACATGGAAAAAGAAGATTACTTATCAAAAATTAAAAGCGATTCAAGAAATTACCATAGAAAGTCATGCAGAAATTCTCATAAAGGATATCGCAGTCTACTGCAAGAATCAAAAAATACAAATAGAAGTTACCTCTTCGTTTACGAGGAAAAAACGCATATGGAAAATTCATCTTCAAAAGAAACAAAATCCAGAAGAACTCGAAATAGAGTGGACTGTTTTTCTACGCCAAGAAATAGAAAAAGCAAGCCTTCTTCTTTACGATAATGAGAAAATCACCTTGTTTACTTATCCCATTCACCAAAAAGGATTTTCCAAAAAAAGAATCCAACTTACCCATGAAATTAGAAACTATAAAATGGAAAAAAAGAAATCTGTTTTTTTTGAAGATAAACAAAACCCTATCCCCTATTTTTATATTCGAATTGATAAAATAGAAACCGTTTGTCAAGAAAAAGAAAGAAGATATCGCTTTGAACAAGATCAAAAAACAATGGAATCTGATACGCCGATCAAAGAAGGATATACGCTTCTTAAAAAAGAAACGAAAACAATCTACTTCCGAAGAGAAAAAATTGTTTTAAAAGATACACTGATCACAAATTCACCCTACCTATTGGTAGATCAATTGATAGAAAGCACCTCTTTTCCTTTAAAAGACTTGGTTTTAATCCATCCCGTCATTGAAGAAGAGGGCTTTTATCCGATTACTTTTTCATATCGAGATTTTGAAATTACAAAAACGGTTCTTTATCAAAAGAAAGTCGCATAAAACTTTTGACATCTTTTGTCGAATCCCTTGCGAAATAAAAAGAAGCTCTATAAAATGGAAAAAAATAGAGGTGAAACTATGCTAGGAATGCATGAAGAAGTTTATAGGGGAATTCTTTTTTTAAGAATGCGGGGAGATTTTACCCGAAGAAGTGTGTCTCCCTTTGAAAAAAAATTAGAATTTTTACTGCATCATCAAGGAATGCACTACTTTGTTTTTAATTTTGAAGAAGTCCATCACTTTGATAAAATAGGAATTTCTATTTTTGAAAAACAAGTGGATGAAATTCTCTTGGAATGTGGTAAAGTTGCGATTTGTGGTTTGGATCATTTCAAAAGAAATACCCTTTTCCATCATGAAAATCTCTACTTTGTCCAAAATGAATGGGATGCTTGTAATTATTTGTATTTATAGTTTTTAGAAAGGAACAAAAAAAATGATTGAAGAACAATGGAGTATGATTATGCAGTATGAACCGCTTGTCTATCAAGTTATTCGGAAATATCAAGGATATCCTGATTTTGAAGATCTCCATCAAGTTGGTATGATTGGGTTAATGAAAGCCGTTTTAAATTTGGATTTGGACAGAAAAGATTCCTTCTCTTCCTATGCCAAACTTTATATTCAAGGGGAAGTTAATCAATTTTTACGGGAAAATCAAACCATTAAAGTGAGTAAAGAAATGATTGCTATGCAAAGACAATATAACCTTGCCAAAGAAAAGCTGACGCAAAAATTTGGAAGAGTGCCAACAACAGAAGAAATTTCTTTTGTGCTTGAGATAGAAGAAAGCAAAGTCAAAGAAATCGAACAATCAAAATTCCAAACCTATAGTCTTGATTACCAACAGGAAGATAGCAATATATGTTATTATGATTTTCTACAACAAGAAGAAACAGCATACCAAGCAGAATTTCAAGATTTGCATCAAGCCATAGAAAATTTACCAAGTCCCGATAAAGAAATCATTTTAGCACAATACTTTGAGGGAAAAACACAAACCGAAATTGCAAAGACACTTGGAATCAGTCAAGTACAAGTCTCAAGAAAAAAAGAACATGGACTTCAATATATTAAACAAAAAGTCGCCTAAGAAAGCGATTTTTCTTTCGGATAAGAAGCACTCATTTTTTCTAATTGTGCAATGAGTTGTTCCTGTCCTTGAATCATCCAAGCTAAAACATCCTGAATATAGGCATCCTGAATGGTTTTTTGATGAGACTGATAATGTTTGGTCATCATTTTTTCTTGGGCAATATCTTGCTCTAAAAAAATAGAAGGAGTTGTTTCATAGGAAAGTGCACAAGTGGTATAAGGAATAATTCGATCAATGTGACTGTCATAAGTTCCATAAACCGGTTTTTCACCAAGTAAATGAATTAAGGTTCCAACAGCTTCCATATGCTTTTGTTTCATGTCAAGACAAGTCTTTAAGGTTGCTTTTAAATCTTCCATAGAATCTTTCAAGATTAAAGTCTGATAAAAATACGTCAGTTGTCTAGAAAGAGCGCAAGCTGTACCTGCATAATTTTGCATTAAAATTTTAGCATATTCTCGATTTGGCTTTTCGACTTTTAAAGGAGGCATCTTGCTCACTACTTCGTTTTCCAAAATCATCACCTATTGCATTCTATGTGAAACAACAAAGAAAATGAACCGTTTCTTATGAAATAGAATCCTGTTCTCCTAGCGCTTTCGAAGCGTTTAAACTCATTCCCAAAGTAAAAATATAGGCAAGGATATAAACCCATAATAGTAAAATCAACAGATTGGAAATACTTCCATAGAAAATATCATAATTGAGAAATTTTTCTACATAAATGGCATATATTTTTGTCGCAATCAACCAAGAAATTGTGGTGAATATGGCACCTGGCGTCGTGGTAGAACTTTTAATTTGTGCATCCGGTGCAATGGTATAAAGAAGCTTGATATTAAAGTAGATTAAGAATAAAGATACAGGATACTCTAAAATCATATAGATTTTACCAATAATCGTACTCAGTTGCTCGTTTTCAATTCCTTCTTTAATAAACCGAATAATCAAATCTCCAAAAGCAGGAACCAGCAAAAGAAAGAAAATCAATAACACTAAAATAACCGTCATAAAAATAGCTTTAATTCGTCGTTTGATATAATCATCATCTTGAATCTTATAGATGGTATTCGAAGTAATAATCATGGAATGTGCCCCATTGCTTGCTAGCAAAAAAGCCGAAATAAAGAAGATCGCCATGTTAAAATTAAGCCCTTCACCAGAGATAATAGGCAATAAAACAGACAGAATAGAAGATGGTAATATTTCTTTAAGGGTTCCTGTAAGAGAAGAAGTCGATACAGAAAAACAAGAGGCAATCGCACCTACAAGTGCGACAATTGGAATGATAGAAATCACAAAAAAGAAAGCGAGCTGCCCTGGAAGTACTCGCATTTCAGGTCTTTTTATATGATTGAGTACATTTCGAAATAGCGTACGCATTCTATCGATTCTCCTTACTTTGTAAGACCTTGTTTTTTTGTCATCATTTCTAAAGTAGCCTCATTGATGGCATCATCAAAAGTTTTAATTGCATCTAATATCATACTATAACCAACGCCTGCCCCAAACTCGTAAGGTAACTCCTTCATTTCTTTTTCCAGTTTAGAAGCATACGTGCGAATTTGTTCCTCACTATATCCTACTAAATAGATTAAGAATTCATTCCCATCTGTTCTTATAATCTCACTGTTTTCAAGTTGTGTATTCACAAGAATAGAAGCAGCTTTTACAATCAGCTCATCCCCTTTTTCATGTCCATAATTATCATTGACATATTTGACATTATTCAAATCAACCATCACAATTGCCTGTGGATAAACTTTGGCAGCTTCCCATTCTGCTACTTTTTGATTCAAATAATTTCTATTTTTTAAAGAAGTTAACATATCTGTATATTTATGGCGATCTTCTT
This sequence comes from uncultured Bacilli bacterium, assembly GCA_947627225.1. Taxonomy (GTDB): domain Bacteria; phylum Bacillota_I; class Bacilli_A; order RF39; family UBA660; genus CANQVB01. The sequence goes on along the minus strand of CANQVB010000022.1, from coordinate 3,052 downwards.
TTTTTACTTTCTTTTGTTTTCCCTTATGTTTCATGTAAATAAATATATTAAAAATAACAAACAGAGGTAAAAATACCAAAATAAGTACGGTAAAGAATAATTGTTCAAACGAATTTTGTTCCACTAAATGATGGTGAATACTTTGTAAGCCACTATTTCTATAATTGTAATAAGAATTCGTACTCATAATATAATTGAACAAATTATAAAAGGCTTTGTTATTCTCTTTGACCATAAATTTATAATCGTTCATCATGGTATCTAGATAAAGAATTGTATAATCTTTTAAGAAAGTATCCCGATAATTATTGTAAATCTCTCGATCAAGGACAATCACTTTATCTTCTGCTTTCTTTACAAGTTGCTCGATATTTTCATATGTTGTAATGGAACAGCGCGCATTATTTTCAAAATAATTATAAAGCGAATCTTCTTGCAACATCACAATGCTTTCCCCTTTTAAACTCTCCAAAGAATTGATAATATGGTTATCCTCTTGTTTCCCCAAAACAACATAATCCTCTACAAACGTAGATAACGTTGTCAAATATTTTTCATCACTAAAATTATAGTGATCGAAATAAATATCTACTTCGCCTTTTTCAATTGCTTTTTCAAGCGCTTTTCTCGTCTTATACTCTTTAAATTGGAAAGTGATATCTGTTAAACGGCTTACTCGATTGATATATTCTCCAGCAATTCCTGTAATACCTTCTTGATCTTTTACTTCATAAGGTGTATTCGAAACATACCCATAGACATAGTTTTTTGAAATCAAATCTGCTTTTTCTTTGGCAGTCAAATCATTGGCTTCGATATAATAATTCAAATATGCTGTATTATATTCCTGAATATAATGTTCTTCTTTCCATTTCTGGAAGTACTTTTTCACAATACGATTCAATTTTGTATTTTCACCACTTAAAGTTAACACAACCTTTTTGGTCATTTCAGTAAAGTAATAATTGATGGAATACTCTGTTTTTCCAATGGTTTGATCCAAGTACATAATATTTGGAATAATAATCATGGAAACTTCTCCATCATCCAGTGCTTTCAATAAGTCTGTGATGGTATCATACGATTTAAAAGCAAGGTTTGTTCCACTTTTCAAATAATACCCTACTTCTGCGATATCTTCTTTAAAAACACCAAAAGTCATATTTTTCATATCTGAAACATGATTAATCCTTTGATATTCCTTTCCAAGCGCAATATATCCATCTGTAAATAAAAGCAGATCATTTGCAGTCAGTCTATCTTCGTTATTTAAAATACGAAAACGATAACTTTCTGTCGTCGACGTACTTTCTTTTAAATAAGGAATTCGGTTAAACTCTAACTGTACATCCTTTTCAAAATCATCTAAAAATTCAAAAAACACACCCTCTCCGTTCATCCCATAAAGAGGATAGTTATTGACAACTTCAAAATCGACAACTTTTTGACTGTTTTCTTCCACCCAGCGTTTTTCGGAAACAGTAAGTGCCGTTTTAGCATCTTGACTATTATAATACCCAAATACGACTAAGAATACGATCAATACAATAACGATTGGGATGATAATAAACTTTTTCTTTTTCATAACGACTCCTATCTATCCTTTGTAAAGGAAAAACTATCTTTCGCATGGTGTTTATATGCAAGGATTGGAAAAGATGCATCTTCGTTCTTTTTTTGTAAGAACACCTGAATATCATAGTATTTTTTCTGTTTTTCCTGCAGATGTTCCAAAGTTTTCGCTGGCATTTCTCGAGCGGTTTCTTTAGAAGCATCATCCTGCATGGTTATGATTACGTTTAAAAGCCGTCCTTTTGTAAACGTTGAAACTTGCGCAATACTTTCTTCTTTGGATAAAGCGTTCTCAATTTCCTTTAAAGTATTCTTTTTGATTGCGACTTTTTCTATTCCATCCAGGCGACTTCCATAAAGTGCTCCCCCTTGATCTGGAAAGAAAATATTTTTCAGCTGTACTAAAACAAGGACAAAAACCAAAAAAATAGCGATCACAATGATAGTGTATTTATTCTTTTTTATAAAACTTTTCATTCTTTTCACATCCCTAGTATCTATATTATACTAAACAGTTCTCAAAATTTCAACAAAAGAAAAGGACTCTTATTGTCCCTTCTTTTTCTGGAGTGTAACAGCAACTGTTTTGGGTTGGTTTGCATCTAATCCTCTTTTTACATATGAATAATCTGGAATTTTAAGAATGACATCATCCAATTCGATTTCTTTCTCATCTCCTGGAAGAAGTGAAAACACGTTTTTTCGTAGCGCATCATCTTCTTCACCTAGAAGATTTATCTTTACACTTTCTACAAAAAACATAGCCCGTTCTAGATCTTCTACGTTTTGCATTCTCTTCATGATATCCAGATGCATGGAATCATTTTGAAATCCTTTAAGAGAAAGAAGCTTCAATCTTGCCTCTAAAAGCGCCTTGTCACTTGTTGTTACATAAGAAAGATACGCTAGCTTCATGTCTGTATCAAGGGATTCCTCTTGTCCTTGCATTGTTAAAAAAGGAATCCTTGCTGCGAAAATTTCATCATCTTGATAAAGTTGCATATTTTCGTAAAAATCTGTGACTAAAGCTTCTCGAATCCGTGTATTTCCATTTTGAAAACTTGGAGAAAGAAGAATTTTCCATATATTTTTAACGGCAGTTTGATTCTTTTTTCCAGAAATAACATCTTGCATCTTTTCTTTATCAAAAACACCTGCGTTAACAAAGTCATAAAGAATAGCAATTCCTTTCATTGCCTTCGAACAAGAATCTTCCCATATGTGTGTAAAATAATTTTCATCCAAATATTGACAGGTTTTCACATCACATGTTTCCAAAAGAGAAAATAAAGACATTTCTTTTTCTTCATCAAGTCCCCTTGAACGTGCTACTGCCATAAAATCACAATAGAAAGAAGTAGGAATTGTTTTATTAAAAATCTGTTGCTCTGAAAAATTAGAAAGATAAGATTTTAAGTGTTCCAATACTGGTGCGCTATAAAAAATGACATCTAAAAGTAAAGTATAATTTAGGAAATGC
>CANQVB010000021.1 GCA_947627225.1 uncultured Bacilli bacterium | reverse complement strand
CATGAAAAAAGTCCATAATATCAAGTATTATGAACTTTTATATCTAACCGAACTATTTAAAAGTGTTCGGGTAATTCTAACAATGGAGCGGATGAGGAGAATCGAACTCCCGTAGTTAGCTTGGAAGGCTAAGGTTCTACCATTAAACTACATCCGCAAATTACTGACACTATAAATTCTAGCACATTAAAATTTATCCTGTCAACAGTTTTTTGTGAATTTCTTCTATCCTATTCCACATATACTTAGGATGGGTGATAAAATGGCAATCTATGCATATAAAAATGCAATTACAAATTCCATTGACTTTATTAAAAATGTGAACAAGAAAGAATTCATTGAAGGTTTTATATTACATGTTACCATGACAAAAGACAACCAAATTATAGGATATACTCCTACTACTGCGAATTTATCAACTGAAGGATTGCAAGCAAGTAATCTAGGAGAACTAGAAGGAACTACGATTGAAGAACTTTCTAAATTATTATATCGTATTAAAGACTTTAAAAAACGAGTTATTATTTATGTGATGCCTCTTCTTTCACCAAATTTATCGGATGCCACCGTAAAAGAAATCAATGAACGAAACTGGTATTATATTGAAAAACTCAAAGAAATACTGCTTCCCTACCCTAATTTAAATATCAGCATTGCATCTGCTTCGAATTACCTCGTCACTTATATGAAACAACAAATCAATTTTTTACCGGTTGGACGCATTATTTCCCCTTTAGACTTAAACTATCAAGAAGCAGACTTCTTTGTTGTTCCACCTACCATGTTAGATGCCAAAATTTTTAAACAAGAAATCGCAAAAAACACTGAAATTATGGTTGAGATGAAAACTGCGAACGACATGACACTGGTCTTTAATTTTTTTGGTGGCAATGAAGAGGCTAAAGAAAAAGAATTGTTTTCAAAAATGCAATTTATTTCGGCACATCCTGAACTTTTTTATAGTATTTTTAAACAAAAAGGATTTCTATCATGAATATTCGTTTTCTACTTTGTACTTATTCATAATTTGATTTAACTCCAACATCTTTTTATCCAATTCTTTCATGATTAAAGAACAAGCATACATTTCTTTTTCGATTTCTTCTGGAATTTGTTTCGCAAATTTATAAGAAATTTTATGGTCCAAACTGGCCCAAAAATCCATCGCGCTTGTTCTAATTTGAATTTCACATTCCATATATTCAACTTCATCTTGTAAATAAATCGGAACAAGGACTAACAAATGATAACTTGCATAGCCTGTTTTCTTGGGATTTTGAATATAATCCTTATGCTCTTTTACAAGAATATTTTTAGAACAAGAAAGCATGGTAACAAAATCATAAACATCTGTTAAAAAAGAGCAAACAATACGTACACCAACAACATCTTTTACATATTTTAACACATTTAAAGTGGTAAACGAATGTCCTTTCTTTTTTAATTTTTCTTCGATACTTTTTTTGGTCTTTAATCTTGTTTTAATATGTTCAACTGGATTGTATCCATGCTGATTTTCAAACTCTTCTACTAAAATTTCAATCTGTGCTTGTAGCATTTTCAAAGCAAATTTATATTTCATGAGTAAAAAGTCTAAGTTCTTATTCTCGTTCACAAAAATTTCTCCTTTCTATATCTTATCAAGAAAAAAGTAGGACTATACCTACTGCTTTTCTTTTATTTTTCTTTTTACTATTTTTTTTAATTCTAATCTATTTGTATCGCGTCTTAATTTTGCATTTTTATCCAGTGAGTAATCTGAATATATTGCCGTTTTAAGCATGTTAGTCGCATTTTGTAAAACTTCTATTCTATCCTTGTTATATTCTGTACATGCTTCATCGCTTAATGTGAAAGCCCTACTTTTCTGTGTTTGTAGAAGGTAGATTAAACTTACGAAATCATAAGCCGCTGATGAAGCATTGTCAATCACCGAATAATCATTTGCTCGCATGGTAAATTTCTTCTTAGAAATAGAATCCTGATAGGAAAGTCTTATCTCTTCTCCCAACACTTGCTGTGGCTCCAAAGTAATTGCATTGGCATTTTCAAGGGGAATGCCACAATCACTATCCACCAATTTAGCACGAACTATCTTGATGGCAAACTCTGCAAAGATTGCATATCCTTTTTCCGCTAAATAACGGTTTACTGTGTCTTCTGCACCTAAAAATTCGGGCAAATTTTGAAAAAATTCTAACGTTTCCTTAGAAAGAAGTTCATAATTGTCTATTTTTTCCGCGTAGGATTTCGCTTTGGCATAAATTTCTTCAATTTTTTCCGCATCATACTCTTCCAATTCAATTGGTTCCGCCTGTATCTCCTCTTTATAATTTTCAAGTCCTAATTTATGAAATTTAACCGCTTGCTTTAATGCGATTTCAACATTTTCAACTTGCGTCATATCGAATTGATCTTGTGCTAATAATTCATCTAAAGATGTATCTTCTTGCATATCTTCTAATACGTTTTCAAAAGAACGATTGATTTTCATGGTAGAATTCTGATATCGCGCAAAACAACCAAGTCCAATCACACTCACTACCCCTGCGATTGTTAAGGTAGAACCAATCGATTTTTTACATTTTTTCCATGTCGTTTTTCGATTTGTTTTCTCTTTCATGAAATACCTACCCCCTTCTCAAAAAGTATTCTAAATATAGCATAGAAGTAGTTTTTTGTCAAATGAAAACATACACTTTCTTAGGGTGATCTCATTGGATGAATTTGTTTTTATGTTGATGCATAATCTAGGCTATTTTGGAATGTTCCTTGGGATGGTTCTTGAAGCTGTCATTATTATTATCCCCAGTGAATTTATTTTAGCAACAGCTGGAATTTTAGCTGGACAAGGAATCTTTACGTTTAAGATGGCTTTTCTTGTTGGCCTTTTGGGAAGTGTTTTCTGTGCTGTTGTTCTTTATTTTATGGGGTATTTTGGAGGAAGAAACTTTATTAAGAAATATGGAAAATACTTTTTCATGAAGGAAGAGGACCTTGAAAAGTGTGATACTTGGTTTTCCAAATATGGAATGCTCTCTTGTTTTCTTGGAAGAAATTTGCCGATTATCAGAACTTTAATTTCGATTCCGATTGGTATTACTCGACAGCCTTTTTTCAAGTTTTTACTTTATACCACACTGGGAAGTATTCCCTGGACCTATGCATTTGTTTACGTAGGATATACACTTGGAAATAATTGGATTATCTTAAAAGAATTTACAACCCGATTTAAAACACCCATTTTTCTTTTTCTTCTTCTCTTGCTGCTTCGCTATTTTTATAGAAAGTTGCATAAGAAAATGTAAGATTCTATTTTTTATCAAGCCCTTTTTTAATAAAGTAGATAGCCAAGAAGAAAACCTCTTTGAAAAATCTAGGAGGTTATCAACATTTCGACACAGAAAAAGGCTTTAATTTAAAATCACAATTGCAATATTGAGATAAGTTGCAAAGAAAAGCCAAAGCAAGTATGGAATTTGTAAAATTCCTGCCACTCTATTTTCCTTGAAAAATTTTCGAATCATAACAAGAACAAGCAAAATCAGAAGAATAATCCAAAAAATTGAAAATAGTTTCCAGTTTAAGACAAAGAAGAAAATAGGCCAAAATAAATTTACAAAAAGTTGCAAATAATAAATCATTTGTAAGTCTGCGTTTTGTTTTCCTTGCTTTGTAATGATGACATACGATACACCCATCAAAAGATACAAAATCGTCCAGACGATTGGAAATAAAATACTAGGCGGTGCGAAAGGCGGTTGCTTTAGCGTTTCATAATCCATAAAATTGGCAATTAAAATTCCAACAACTCCTCCTAAGATTAAAGGAAAAAAGAGCCTTCCTAAATTTTTAATTTTCTCTTTCATACTCTCTCCTTTCTTTATTAATTTAGTACAAGATGTGAAAAAATATGACACACGAAGAAAAAGAAGTTGCCTTACAAATTAAAAAAACAGTCAAGACTGCTTTTTCTCATAGATTTTCACTTGCGCTTTTTTTAAGCTCCATCCAGAAAATCTTCTTTATTTTAATACAAATGGATTCGTTTCTGTTCCTTTTCCACTTTTGATCATGACACTGTCACTTAGATGTAGAATTGGACGAAGATGTTTTAATCCATTCGCTCCATCGTCGGAAACTGCACCTGATGATGTCACATAATATACCGTTGTTGTATCTAATGTAGATGGCGTAGCAAGCCACCACTCATCATTGATTCTCAAATAGTTATAATTCTGACAACTTCTATCTGTAGGCGCATGACAATTGGGGTCTGTACTCGCATTCAAATAATCACTGACTGTCAAAAGACCTATATTCTGATTTTCTTCAATTAAAGAACATTCTTGTGTATTGTCGTTCGCAGCATAATTCTTATCTCTCGCTCCAACACATAATGAGAAAGGCACAAGTTTTTCTTTCGCGCTCTTTGTAAAGGTAATCGTATCCTTTGTACTCTCCTCATAATATACATCTAGTGCCTCTTTGATACGACTTACATGATAATTATTAATACCCGTTTTAGCGCGCTCTACTTGATTATAGCGATTATCCCATTGTACAGCAGGCATATAATCTTGGTCGTCTAAAATAAGAACCGTTTCATTGGATGGTGTTATTTTGACAATTCTAAACATTGCTCCTTCAAAAGAAACATAATTGGATACCTTTTCTCCACGATACACGTATTCATTTCCAATTTGGTATAATCCGTATTCCGTTGTTACAATTCCCTGCTCTAAAACAGCTTTATAAAGTTCTTTCGTCGTATATGCCTGTCCACAATCTAAGTAAGGTGTATAGCGATACTGCTTGCCTATTCTAGCGACTTGCACTTCACCTGTACAAGCAACATCCTTCTTGGTGTATTCACTTAACGGTTTCATGTATTCTGCATCACTCAAAACAGAGGCAGAAACTGTCACCTTTTCACCTTCTTTTGTAGGAAGAAGTTCCTTTTGAACTTGGTAGTATTGCTTGGCTGCTTTTTTCATTTCATTTTCAATCTCTTCATAAGTTAATGTTCTTCCACGAACCAGTTGTATAATAAAAATCACAAGAAAAATCAGAAGAAGAATGCCAATTAAGATACCTATCCTCTTCAAAAGACGTTTGCGAAGTTCTATTTTTGTATCATTCTGAGACTTGTTTTCCTCTGTTTCTAACATAAGATCTTGCTTTTGTTCATTCATTTTACTCCCTCTTTTCTATGCATTTTCAAAAAAATCATCAAAGAAATCATCTTCATCTTCATCATCCAATTCCAAAGAAATATTTGGTGCAATCTCTTCTTGCACTTTGGTGCCACTTTCTTGTATAGAAGGTGTTTTCGCATCTTCCTTTTGAACAGTAGATAGTTCTTCTTGTGGAAATAACATAGGAGCATTTTCCTCTTTAGGAGAAGCCGCTTTCTTGTTTTGGGCTTCTTCTTGTTCTAGTTCTGCAATTCTTGCATCTATTTTCTTCATGATTTCGTCTACATTAAATCCCCCCGTAGAAGAAGTTGTATTTGAAGAAATTGGAGATTGCATCGTTTCTAAGTATGGATTCATCTTGGCTGGTTGTGGTTCGTTTAAATAATTATCCATACTAGAAGCTTGTTCGGCTTCTGCTTTTAAAAATGGATTAAACATCTTTGAACCTGTAGGATTTAAAGGAGTTGGCATTGTTGGTGCAATCCCTGCCATTTGTTGAGAGAGCAAATTAGGTGGTAAAAATGGCGGTTTACTTCCATCCTCTTTTGGACTTTGCGAATTCATCATCTCAATCAATTTCCTTTTCTTTTCTTCTTTCACAAATTCTTTGATATCAAATGTATGTACTTGCATCTTTTCTCGCTCTGGATAGCTTGCGAGCGGATACTTTTCTCCCCAATCCATTTTATAATCTGGTATAAACTTTGTCTTGTATGGATTCATACGAAGGCGTAAGATAATGGCTTCGTTTTCTTTCATACGTTGTAAATCAGAAACGGTAACCAGTGGCGTACTTGCTGTTTTATCATCCTTTTTACTTTTGACTTCACCACACATCTTGGAAATTTCTTCCAAAGCTTTTAATTCAGTCGTGACCAAGTAAATTAAGTTTCCACAGTTTCCACGAAGGGTTTCTGCATTTTCTTTGCCGTAGACTTCATCCAGTTGGGCAAAGTTTTGAATGATCATTGTAAAACGAATCTGTCTAGAACGTGCTGCTGTGATCATGGTCGTTACATCTTTTAAAGGTGGCATATTGGCAAACTCATCGAGTAAGAAATTAGTTCGAACAGGAAGTTTTCCCCCATGACTTTGCGCAACAGAAATGAGTGTTTCATATACTTGCTTTAAAAGAATGGTAACCAAAGAATGATAGGTCTTCTTTTCATCTTGAATGACAATATATAAAGCAGTAGGTCTCTCTCCAATGGTTTTTAAATCAATATCACTATGACTTAACATTTCAGATAAGTTTTCACGAGATGCAAATAATTTTACTTTTTGTTTGAATACAGAAAGAATACTTCCCTTTGTTTCACTTGGAGCCATAATGGTAGAAGCTGCATTAATGGCAGCTGCTCCTGCTGGGTCTTTTCCATTAAAGTATTCTTTGATGTAGGTACTTCCTCCAAATTTCTCTTCACCTACGGTACTCATTAAACTGATACTGTTGATGTTGATTTCATCTTCCTTAGCATCTTCGAAAAGGCCTAAGGCAAGACCTGAAAAATAGTCAGCGGACGTCTTTTCCCAGAAAGGATCGGCATTTTTATTCGATTCATCATACAAAATATTCAGTGCAAGGTCATCGAGTAACTCGATTGCTTTGTCTTGGTTTCCAGTTTTATACATTTGATATGGCAAAGTCATTGGATTCCAAGCATTTCCGTTTTGAGGGTCACGGAAGTTTAACAGCAAAATCTGATACCCCTTCGCCCGTAACATTTCACTGGTTTTTTCATAGATTTCACCTTTTGGATCGGTAATGACCATAGACTCCCCTTTTTTGGCCAACACTTTCACAGTAGGAAGTACAATACTTTGCGTTTTTCCAGAACCTGTCGCACCGATTACTAACGTATGGTTTTCGCCATTGTCTACCCAAATATCATTTCCCTTATAAATAAGCGGTGTTCCAGCATAAGAGGTGCTTGGTGATAAACTATTAATTTTCTCTACATTTTTACTTTCCTCAATTTCCTTATCTTTAGCCCAACGACTATATCCTTTGTCTTTTTTTTGGGTTGCAATTCCAAATCCTTTCTCACGGTCAAAAAAGTAAGAACTAACACTGACGAAAAGACCGACGAGGGCAACGAGGTAGAAGGTAAGCGTCGTTCCAATATAACGAGGTGCAAAAGCTGGAAATGGATTGAGTCCTACAAAATATCCATCTTGTGCAAAAGAAGATAAATTTAAAATGCCAATGGCTACAACATATAAAAGAAAAATGGCAAACATAACAAAAATCAAGATATCTTCTTTCTCAGCTCTAAACTTAAATTTCATATGGTTCCCCTCTTTCAAAGTACCTATTATAACAGAAAATACTATGTATTACAAGTTTTAATGGGTTGATAGTCTGCCCCTTGTTGTGCATACATAGACGTGCAGTTTCCCATCGTACTAAAATATCCACAATTTAAAATGATTTCATATTTCCCATTATGATCTACATCTATCAAATAATCTAATCTTATTTTACAATAATCATACATTTTTGTAAAGGAACCTGTTTGCTCATAAATCATTTTAATGTTTTCGTTGTCTACTACGAATACAAAATTAAAGATGGTAGCTGGCGCAAAGGTATCCGGGAATTGATTGGTAACAACATAAAGCGTCTCCTCTTCTTCATCTTGATCCAAATCAAAAGAAACTTTGTAACCTTCTGTATATGGTTGATTTGGTTTTAAATGATGCTTTTCGTAAACTTCATTTAAGTAGGTCGCATCACTTTCTTCGAAGTCTTCTTTTACAAAGGATGCAACCTGGTATTTGCCTTTGGTTTTAACCCCTAAAAACGCGCCATTGTAGTTGACTGGTTGTTTGGAAGAATCAAACAAATACCACTTGTTTTCACTAAAGACGACTTGATAGTTTCCAAATTTTTTTTGGTCAATATAAACATCATATGCTTCCCAGCTATACAAGTTTTTTTCACCTTCCTCAATATCACTCCACTTTTCTCCATCATACTTCCATTTCGCAGTACTTCCCACTAAAAGATAGATTTCTTCGTGGGATATAAACAAACTAGGGCCAAAAATAACAGCCATTAAAACAACATAGAGAATTAAAAGTATGAGTACAATTTTATACCTACCTGTTATCTGTTTCATTTTCTCCTACCCTTTCTTAAAAATGACCAAACGGCTTGTATCATATGCTTCCCATAAACTCGTATGGTTAAAACCTGGATCTAAGATAGATACGTTTTCTCCATCACAGGAATCTATGTAGACAAAGTGCTGATCTGTCTCAGGTCCTGACACTTGGGCAATCACATAATATCCTTCATCCAGATACTTCTTGATGGTTTCTGTTTTAAATGCTCTTGATCCAGCAAAATAGTGATGTGACTCATAGATTTGAAGCTGTGGAGCAATTTGTGTGACGTTGTGAAAATCCAAAAATAACCCATTGGAATTAAAGGAATTTAAGCGAATTAAAGCTTGTGTGAACGTTCCTGGATTAAACTCCCCTTGAATCGTCGTTGGAACCCCACTTTTTTGAATCATCATCGCAAGAGATGTGACCAAACAGCCAGCCTTTCCTAATGTTTCACTACTTGGAGATAGCGGAATAGAACCCCACCTAGAATCATATTGTTTCCAAGGAAGAGAAGAAGTATCCGCACTTGCAGTACAACTCATTTGTTTAATTTCACTGGCACCACGTTCTTTATAATGAGAAAGCAAGATTTGTGTATAATCATACCCATTTTGTGCCATTCTAGCCCATTCTTGCTGGTCATTCGACTGATAACTTGTAGAAATGATATATCCTTGCGAATCGACAAGAACCTTTCCTTTCATTTCATCTTTCACTTGATAAAGGGCATTATCTTGCGCAAGAGGTCCTTTACAGATGGTTCCATGACTAGTTCCTGGATAAATCATTCCCCACTGGCAAGCGTCACTTCCTTCGGTTGTTTTATTAGAAGAGCATCCTTCTTCTAAGCTACAATAGACTTGATCTGCAGTACTTCCTGCAAGATAGAGCATCCACTGTCCATTTTCCTGGACAAGCTTTCGCCAACCTCCCATAATAATAGGACGTGCGAGAGAATAACTTCGTGCTGCAATATCTTGCGCACGCAACAGTTCTACATTACTCCCTGCACCCACTTCTTGATAAACAACCCCTGCTGCATAATCTTCAAAAGGAATTGGTGCAGCATCCATCTTCTGTCCATATGTTCCACCATAATCATGTCCTGCAACTGTTCCTGTTTGCATGAGTTGCACTTGAATATTACTGGCATTGATGGCATAACTTCGTTGGGATCCATTGGCATTGATACCGGGTGCAGAGTACGTACAAGTTCCACCTAAAGCAGCAACTTGCTTGTTTTTATCAAGGGCTAACGTAGTATAGTCTTCCACATACTGAAAAATCTCATCTGCCATGGTGGAATATAAATTCTTATCTGTCTTACCAGCATATTTCGGAAAAAAAGTCTGTATTAAGTTATTCTTAAAGGTATCCTGGTTATAAAGATTATCTTGAAACATCAAATCAAGCAATTCTCGTATGACAGTAAGATTCATCTTGTCATAAGTAAAATCTTTATTATATTGTTGTAAGATTCCTTGCGTTGCTGAAACTAAATGAACATCAAAAAGAAGATTTTTTGCTTTATATTCTTGGTAAAGAGATAAGATTCGATTTACAAAAGAACGTTGCGATGCATCCAACATCGAATCATCTATATCAATTCCAACAAGAGGTTCTCCTAACTTTTCACTTAACGAATAATCGACAGTATAAGAATCAACGGTTGTTACAGTGGCAGTTGTTGTGATGGCTGGGACTAAAAGCGCACTTATAAGAACTGCAATCAATAGGATGGGAAGCATAGTGGGTAAGGCAACCAATCCTTTTAAAGCACCTTTTAAGGAAGATGCGATTTTGCTACTTACTTCTTGTTCCTCTTGAGAATCGTCTTCTTTTAAAATACTTTTTCTAGCAAAGTCTCGCATTCTACCCAACAAACTTCTTTTTTCAAAGTTATCAAGAATACTTCCTTTTTGTTTTCCCTCTTGACCTTTGGAAACGCCTTCTTCCAAAGATTCAGCACCCGTTTCCTCTTGTCCAGTTGCCTGTTCCTTGGTATTTGGATTTTGTTGTCTTGCTTTTCGATTGTTTACTTTCGAAAAAAACGCACCCAGTCCATTTTTATCCGCTATATCTTTTCCTGTTTGATAAGGGGGCTTAGATAGAACGTTTCCATTTGCTGCGTTCTTTCTTCCCGCCTGCTCGGGTTTTGGCGTATTTCCTTGCAAAGATGGATTTGTTCCCATTTCTTTTTCTCGAGAAACGGCATGCTTTCTATCCTCTTGTTTTGCGAAAGGTGATTTCCCTTGCTTTTTAAAAGAGGCATTTTTAGAAGGCGAAGATGGCACTTCTTGCTCTTGTTTTTTATTTTGTTCTTGTTCTTGCATGAGATATCACCTACTTCCTTTTTTACTTAGATAGAAAAGAACCATAGGATTCTTTTTCCTATCGTTCTTTTTCTCGTTTTAGAATCCTCCTCCCGTTCCAAAGGAATCTAATTCATCTTTTGTAACGGCTATGTTAATACGCATTCTACGGTTTCCACAAACAAACAATGCTTCTCCTTGCGAATATCGTTTAATACTATCTTTTTCATTATCATTTAAATCAATTAGTTTTGACAAATCTTCTACAGCTTGTTTTCGAAGTCCCATAATGAGGTAATATGAAGAGTTATCAAAGATGGCTTTTCCTTGCGTAATCACAGCAGGATCCGAGAAATCACTCGGTTGTTGTGTAATGATGATGGATCCTGTGTTATATTTTCTCGCACGTCGTTGTACCTGTGCTAAGAAGTCTGCCCCTAAGACATTGTTTTGTCCTAATAGAACATGGGCTTCATCCACCATTAAAACGGTATCGACAGATGGATCTAAGCAAAGTCCCCAAGCATACTTCAAGACATTAAAGAAAAGCGCATTTCGAATGTTGTTATCGGAATTCATCAATTCCTTAATATTGAAGACCATGAAATCACTATCTGTTCGAATGGTGGTATGTCCATCAAAGAAGAAACGCAACTCTTGAACGAGGGGTCTTAATTTTAACTCTAAGCGCTCTACAATATCTCGTTCATTGGTCTGTTCTGTCATGCTGGTAAGACGTCCCTTCACGGTCGCATAAACATCTTTAAACGTTGGATAATCTTCGGAAGTAAAGCGAGAGAAATCACTGTTGAAATCAATTCCAAATCGCTTATACGTATCTTGCAAGACTTCACTAAACATAGCAAGTACATCTTCTTGAATGGATGGATCGTAGTAGCGCATAAACGCTTTTAAATACTGAATGGTACGCGTTAAGACTGTATATCCAAGTCCTTGCTTAATTTCCTCTTCATCTGCATCAACCACCACTTCCAAAGGGTTAATCATTCCAAATTCTCCACCCTTTCCAATGTCGATGGTATCTCCTCCAAAGGTTCTTGTAATGTCGGCAAGTTCGTTTTCAGGATCGATACAAACAATCTGGGCACCATTTCGAATATGACTCCGTAAAAGCAACTTGGCAGCGGTACTTTTTCCAGAACCAGACGTTCCTAAAATGATCATATTGGCATTATTTCGATTGTTTTCTTTTCGGATTTTATATAAGAATTGATTAAAGAGAATGACACCACCTGAAAAGTCGACACCAAGCAGGGTGGAAAGTCCTGGATCTTTAATGCTATCGAAGATGAAAGGATACATGGCTGCGACCGTTGGTGATGGAATTGGCGTTCCAATTCGTTCTTCAATATCTTGCTTTGGAAAAATGGGTAAAATCGATTTCAACACTTTCTCCTGTTCAAAACGAAGGGAAATCGCTCGTAGTTCCATAGCATCCAAATAGTTTTTTACATTGGTTTTTTTTAGTTCCAAATCTTCTTTGGTATCTGCTGTTATCATAATGTGCATTTGAAAGTCAAAGATTCTTGCTTGACTGGATGCTAGCATGGAAACAAAGTATTCCAAACTCTCCGCATCTTGACGAATTCTTTCTTTTTGCGTCTGGTCTTTTTCTTGATGATATTTATCACGTAAGTCTGCAATCTGGCGGTTAATCATTTTAGACATGGTTGAAAAAGGAACCGGAATGTGTTTAATCACAACTTTGATTCCAGGCATGTTGGTAAGCGTTGATAAATAGCCTGGCATAATGTATTTTGGATAAGAAACAACACTTAGTATCGTCGCATACTTATCACTAATAAAGAAATCACTTGCATTAAATTGAAGACCTTTTGGTGCAAGCTGTCCACGAATTCCAATACTCATACAGGCATCACCGTCCCAAACTCTGTTGTATCTCCCCCATTTAAGAAGTTTTCAAGAATAATTCGTAAGTCATCATTACTCGTCTGACTGGCATTCAGTCCACAACCAGCTAGACCATTGATCAAAAGACGAATTTGTTTTTGTAATTTATCAACATCTCTATCTTTAAATAAGATATAGTATTCTGTATCTACAATATTGTTGTTGATAAAAGTATTTCCCTTTTCAATATCCTGCATGATTACTTTTCTAATTGCAGGAGATGTCGTGTCATTATAAAGAAGTTGTAACTGTGACATGTAAACAGAAATATCAACAGGACGATCTGCCACAACTAACCAAAACTCAAAATCAATCATGTTATAGAAGTTCTTTAAGGAAGTAATGACATTGGCCTGTGCTTGCGCATCTAAAATAAAGATATTTCGAGGTGCAATTTTAACGCCAGTTACTTGTTCCCTATTTCTTAACTGAATCATTCCATTTTGAATATTTGAAATGGGTAACCAATCTTCTGTATAAGGACTATTTTTGTATTTCCTTGACATCTTTCACACACCAACCTTTCCACACATATTTCTGTCTATTGGTAAGAAACTCCCAAACTTCCACAATGACAGTCAACATATTATGGTAATTTGGAATGGGTAATACCAAAAAACCAGTTACCAGTGCTGGAGATAACACAAGCACCGTTACAAGTGTTGACTCAAGGGGTACCACTAAAAGAAGAATGAGAGAAATCAAGATTCCTGTACCAAATAGAATCAAATCAGCAGGACGAAAGATTCCTAAAATCAGTTGCCCTTTCTTTGTATTTGCTGGAATTAAATAATCCATATTGCATCACACCCTTTTTATTTTTTGTTTATATCGTTCCAATCTTTACTTCCACTATATTTTGGTGTTTCTTGTGAAGATTCAGGTTTTCCTTGATCAACATACGTTCTCTCCCAACCGCCTTTTCCATAGCCATCATTATGTGCTCTACGTCCTCTATCTCTTACACCTGGAACCTTAGAAGCAACTTCTGCCACCTTATTTCTAGCACGTGCATAATATCTACTCGCACCGGTTGCATACTTATCTTCAGGACTAACACCATTGCCATATTTTTTGAGGAGTGCATCGGCATCTTCGTAGTTCTTCTTTTGTTTTTGAAATTCTGTTTGTGTCGTATTGACCATATAATCCATAAAGGCATCATCACTCATTGTACCATTTAGCCAGTTTTGTACATTTGCATCCCCACTATGTGTCCGTACAAAATCATCCAGAAGTTGTCCATCTTTCGTTTTGGTATCAATAGCTGATACAGTTCCGGCAGCTGTTTTTGTTGTTAATGAATCAAAGCTTCCACCTAAACTCATATTAAAATTACCTCTCATATTTGCCATATCAGATGCAGTATCTTGTGCTTGAAACATCTCGACCTTTGCTTTATCTGCTTCATCAGCAGTAATTCCATATTGTCTTTGTAAAACTCTTGCACCAACAACTCTACTTCCACGGTTTGTCAAAGCTCTTTGTGCTCTATTTAAAATTCCGCCAACAGCTTTGTCGTCCCCTGTTCGCATTTTGGTAACTAAATCTCTTCCAGTTGACCAACCTCCAGGTCCTTGTTTACCCTGTGCCTGAGCTTCGTTTGTGGTATTGGCAGCAGCCATACCAGCAGCTGCGGCACCTGCTAGACCTCCACCGCCAATAACGCCACCCATAAATCCTAGGGCACCGCTTAAACCTGGACCAAAGCCAACGCCTTTACTTCCAAGCATCGTTTTGATAAAGTTAGGGGCTTGCTTTGCAAAGAATAGAGCACCGATTACAATAAAGATATACGTTAATATTTTGGTAAATCCTGTCGCACCTGGAGCAAGAACAGCGCCATGTTGTGACAATTCTTGAATTACAGCAACTACAAAGTAAATAATAATTAAGCGTACAAATAAATCGAGATAAGTCGAAGTGAGTGTTTTCGTCCACGCAGCAAAGGCTCCATCCTTACTGGATTTAGGATCTACATAACTAATAATTGGAATTGGCGCAATTAAACGTAAAACAGCAAGTTTTAAAGCCCTAACTGCAACATCAATTGTAAAACCGAGTAAAATAATGATAACTACAACCCCTACTACTGTTGAAATAAGACCCCGATATGCAAAAGCATATTTCTTTCCATCGTTACTACATTTTAAAGAAGTGGCGTCTGTTATAGACTCTATACTCGCCTTTTCTCCTTCTATCCAATAGGAACTATCCTGCACCTCTGCTGGACAAATGACATTCGCACAACTATTTTCACCGACGTTTTCATTCCCTGCATTATCCCCACATAGTTGTGTAACGTTTTCGTCTTTTACATTAATCGTAATGAAACCTCGTAGTATTGATGTTGCAAGCAGATTTCCTGCATTCGAAATCCCTGAACTTGCATCTGGAGTTCCCTCCTGATTCGGTCCAGAATTACCTAATACTATCTTCGCTAATATATTTTCTGACAATACACGATATTGAATTGCATATAATGTTCCAAATAAAATACCATTATCATTGATAAAACCATTATATGTTTGTGGCGCAGCACCAGGAATCTTGAGAGGAACCACAAGTGTAAGCATTAATAAACTTGTAAGAACCCTTGCAACAATTTTTCCTGTTCCTGCATTTCGATCTTTTGCCAAATCAGGATTTACAATCAATTCCAAAAGAGAAATAGAAAGTTTGAAAATCATAAATATCCCTATGATTAGCTGAATCCTTGAAAAAAATGCATTAATTGTTGCACCATCAAAAATTGTAGCTGTAGAAACATAGAAAAATACTTTATATATATATTTTATAATTGAGTAAACACCCCAATCTATCCAACTAAGAACAGAACGAAAACCATTCATAAAAAGACTGGGTGAAGTAATTTCATGTGACCATCCTGTCATATAATCTCCCCTTTTCTTTCAAAAAACCTACAAGGAAGTTAACTATATATAGTATAGCAAATTCATATCAAAATAGCAATTCTTTTTCTTAAACGATATACCACAAAAGAGTGATTATATACAAACTGTAAATCACTCCTTATTCTTATTTAAAACCACAAGTAGGATTACTAATTCCATTAATCAGTTTTAGTGCTTCTTTTACAAAAAATGGAAGTAAAAATAAAGCAAGCATGGCAACTAAGCGAATTACGAGTCTCGAACGAGCCTTCTTCATAGCATCTTCATCAGAATTAATAATTGCTTTTGCAAATTCAAACATGGTAAACAAAATCACTAAAATAGGACCTGCAATACGAACATAGTTTAACAATTTTTGAATTATGGCTCCTAAGGATTCATCTTTAAAATTGCCATCCTCATCTAAATCAAATAAAGTTTCACAATCCATACTGTCTTGAAGGTGAGATAAATCATCTGTTTCCATAGAAGAAAAAGCTTGATTTATACCACTTTCCACTTTATTTAAATCAATATTATCCAGCTCATTTCTTTGGCTTTCCGCTTCTTCCGGACTAATGGTACCATTTGCTTCTTGTTGATCTATCTCCTGTTTACATTGATTCTTTTTTGCTATAAATGCATTCAAAATAGTAGCAACTTTATTCTGATATACGGAACTATTTTCTATAAATTGAGGAATTTTTTTCCCATGTAAATAATTTGTTTCAAAATCTGTTTTTAATTTTTCCCCTATTTTTTGCTCAGTATTGTCTTGCATTTCCATGACAGCATTACAATCCATATCTCCAAAAGACCACTCTGAGAAATATTTTTCTATGTCATCCATACTATCATATACTTTTTTAAATGGTTCATCAAAAGTTGTTCCAGCGTCTTTTTTATGCTCATTTTTACAGCTTTTTTTATCACTATCAAAACAATATTCGGAACTTAATCCCGTATCATCAAGATAAAAATAGGAAGGACAAGTAAAATTAGACGAGGTTTGTGTTGGATACATAAAAATATTTTTGCCTTTTGTAGAGAAAACATCAGCAAACGAGCTTGGCCCTTTAGTCACAGGATATTCATATTTGGATTTCAATGTCTCATCTTTTACGAATTTCCATTTTGAATCTGCAAAAAAATAATAAACAGTAGCCATCTTGGTCGCTTCTACTTTTGTCTGATGCAAGTCATTTGGCTTTAACAGAGTCATAGTTTCATATTCATAACTATAGCTACATACTACAATACAAGAATTGTCACTCAAACACTTGTCTTCTGCAAAATCATAAGCAAAAACAGAAACAGGAGCTAAGCAGAATACTCCACAGAAAAAAAGAATTGTTTTCTGATACCATTTCATATTAACACCTTCAAATCTAACAGGAAAGTTGTACCTTTTTACTTTCCTTAATACAATTTTAGAATACCATGAATGTACAAACTGCGTCAATTAAAAATGTAAAACGGAAGTGACAAAGACATAGAAAGACACGTTTATAAAGTCGTCGCAGAATTGATAATGATTGCTTCAGAAATATAACGCATCAAAGGAATTTCTTTTGCCAACTCCTTGCGATTCACAAAAGGTTTATACGTTCCTTTTTCATTTACTCTTAACTCACTTGATTTACTATGAACCAAAGCATTTCTTGTTTTATAAATTCTTGCTGCCAATTTTTTATACACTTTTTCATTGGCAACATCTCTTAAATCAACGGAGTCTGCTTTTGAAAAACTCACCTCTGTTGTTTTATAATAATCAACAATCGTTGCATCAAACTCCGTTAAGTCATTGACTAATTCTGAAAGATCAAGAAATTTTTTGAGTGTTAATTCTAAAGCCTCTAACTCAGAGCCTTGAAACTCTTCTTTTCTTAGTCTCGTCTTTTTCGTAATTAAATCTACAACTTTAACGATATCTTTTGTTCTTTTCGAAGAAAATCCAGGATGTTGTAGAAGATGACGCACATTTTCATATAAATCCTCTTGGTACACTGTATCATAAAAATGTTCCATGATATGGTAAAATCCTATAAATTTTACGAATGGGTCTTCTGATATTACTGCCATATAATATTGTTCAACTAACTCCTCTTTATAGGAAAGTTGTGGGGCCATAAGTTCTGAATAATTACGATTCTTTCTTCTTGGAGGCATGATTCTTTGGGAAAATAAATCATCAAATTCTGTTACTCTTTTAAACACAAAGTCAAAGTTATATGCCAGATTGAACAGATATGATCTTGCATGTTTTTGTAATTGTTCTACGCTTTTAGGAGCCCTAGATTGAATAGAAATGGCAAAGGGAAAGCGAAGCATTACTTTGATAATACTAAACAAATCCTTCTTCGGTAACATCTCGCATTTACTTCTAAATCCTATCGTAGTAATCCGTATCATATTTTTTATGATATTAACATCACACTCTTTAAGAAGATACCAAACAAATTCATTCGATACTTTTTGTATTGCATAGGTCATATCATTTTCCTCGTCTGTTACCACTAACTCATCTTGCATTTCCTCAAGCGCCCATAAAAAACGTCTTTTAGAAAGTGGATCTGGCAAATCTACGATTGATTCATATGTATTTTCGCTATAAATTGAATAACAATCAAACGAATACCCTTCTGCACTTTCTTTTAATTTTTCGTATTCTTCCTTTGTATATTGATACTTGGAAGATGAAATTGTATACGTAATTTTTTGATCATCAAAAGAAATAGGAAAAACTCTTGCATATAATCCTAACACTTTCTCTACTTTGGCACAAAATTCATTCCATTCCATAATAACTCCTCGTTTTCTTACAAATTTTCTTATATTTTAACATAGTCATCTAAATTTTTCCAAAAAAAAGATGGATTGCTCCATCAACTATTCATTCTCTGTTGTGCTCCAACATGTCCACCATTCACCAGGATCAATATTTCCAGTTGCAGGATCTGACATGTCACCAATTAAATTCATCAGTAGATTTACAATGGTAACAACAAAGAAGATTGCAACTGCGTAAATACAACGTTTAATGAGTCTTTGTGTTGCTTGCTTAACCTCTTTATCGTCTGATGCAATTACTGCTTTTCCTAAATCAATACTTCCTAAAACAATTAATATAATTGGAATACCTATTTGAAGAATAGGTAAAAAACCAAACTTTAGAACTTTAATAATAGGTCTCATGGTTGAACAAGCATCTGTGGTTCCAATCAAAATTTGAAATAAATGCATATATACCTCTCCTTTTCACTATTAACACTATACCTAAAATTCCAGCAATTGTCAACTTTAACGACGAAATAGGCCGAAAATTTTTCCTTCATCCTCTTTTTCTTTTCCTTTTATAATTCCAATTTTAGCAAGCAAATCTCCTAAAATTGGATTTTTTCCTGTTTCTCTTTCATTGAGCGGAGGAAGATTATAAAAGACTTTTGTTTTCGCTTCATATTCAAAATCCATAATATCACTATGTTTTAAAAGACTTTTATTGAGGACTATCTTCTTCCCTTTCAAATCTTCAAAAATTCTCCTATTTTTACGCATCAACTTATTCAACTGAATACTACTTGGTTCAATCAAATAAAGCACATCTCCACAGGAGCTATCATCATCGGTATCATTTAAATCAACCAAAACAACGGTTGCATCTTTCGCTTTTAATAGTGCAGCTCCTAAATCTTGCTCTGTTGTAGAAATCATATTTTTATCATTAAAATACGCAAAGTCATGTCGATTCAATTCAATTGCATAAGCAGTCATACCATAGGTTTGTTCCAACTCTTTCTTTAACATATAAATCAGGGTTGTCGCACCGGCATGATTGGTTACATTTTTAATTCCAATGACTCTCGTACCGCCCATGACTTTGTCATTAATGGTTCCAGATAAATCTGAAAGTTGCTGGATATGTGCAACATCTTTGTATGTATTTGGATGAGAAAGTAAGTATTTTACCCCTTCTAAATTCGTGGTAAAATTATAAATTCCCATCGAAATTAATTTAGACAAAAAAGAAGAGGATGACATTTCAGGGGTTGCTGGAAGTAACAGAATAATCTTCGCTGTATCTAAATTGATAGATATTTTTTGTAAGTTTGTGATATTTTGATAATCTTTAATTGCCGTAATATCCAAAATCATTCTTGCAAAGAAGAAATTTTTGAACATATCAACAAGCTCATCTACATCATAAACACCATCAATACTCTTGATGACATCAATATCTAAGTTTGCTAATGTACTCTTTGCTTCATTGGCAATGATGACATTCATGTCCCTCACCTTTCCTTATCTATTTCTCAGTGTTTTGTTGCAAATAAATCATTTCCTGCCGCATAAACAGGTCTTGTTTCTCCTTCAACATTTAGATAAATACCCATAGCTGGTAAAACTTTATTGATAACGGGGATATCGATATTGACAAATGTTCTTACTTGATAATTCCATCCTCGATATAACTCCTCATCTTCAATATTTTCACTTTCGCCAGCTGGCTTTCTAGAGACGCAGTAACCGGCAGCGAAACATTCATAGCCTTCATCTCTTGCACCTTGTGTCATTCCAAATTGAACATAATATGCATGATCCTTGACATACTCTTCTATTTCTGCCTTTGCTGAAGCGGTAAACCCTTCTTGTTCTTCAATGATACTTACAATTCTATTCTTTACACGAAATGCTTTTGTGTAGTTGACAGAATAGGCCAAATATCCATTGATGAGCGCTAAGAAAAACATGATAATATAGATGGACACACTTCCACCAACTGCATCTCTCATTCTAACACCTCTTTACTCTATTTTACTGTCATTGTATAGTCACCACTTGTAAACTCGAATAAGCCATTTCCTGTAATCATTCCACCACCAGCGCATGGTACCTTCTTACCAGAATCATCATAGCAAGCTGCTGCATTTCCCCAAGAATCATTGATACTTTTTTGAATCGCAGGCCATAATACTGTTAAGAAAAAGGCAATTACCGCACCAATGGCAACAATGGTAATGACTGTTAAGTTTAATTCACCTGTAGCTGCAGGTGAATTAAAC
>CANQVB010000020.1 GCA_947627225.1 uncultured Bacilli bacterium | reverse complement strand
TAAGTGTACTACAAACTACCCCCCCCCCCAGTCAAGCTTTTTGATACAAAAAAAAGGAAATTTTTCCTTCCAAAATTTTTAAGTTTTACCGTCTGATTCTATAGCTTCTCTTCTAAGATACTTTTTATCATTCCTGTCAATAAGAAACAATTCTATTACGATTCTACTAAAAAGCAATTTTTTAAGGTCACTAACATCGGTTTGTCTTTTTGAATATTACTAAGGGCACTGACAGTCCCTACAATTTGGACACTATCCCCTTCCTTATAATGTGTTAAGGTTTTGGCACTATCCAACATAGAACAAGTAACTTCTAAGGAATAAGACCCATCTTCATCTCGATATTTCAAGATGATTTTTTTATCATCCGGCTCTACTGTTTTAATTTCTCCTGTTATTTTTAGATATTGATTCTCATATTTTTTGGCCATTCTTTTTGGATAATTACGAAATTCAAGCGCAAAATCAAGCATCGAAATTTCAGTAGGTTCTATGGAATAAGGCATCCACCAAGGACCAACTTCAGTACTTCTTTTTCCTCGTTCTTGATGATAACGAATGACTTTGTAACCTAAGCCATAATACTCTTTTGTTCCACCATCCTCATAAGTTTTTACTGGAATGGCGAAAAAAGGACCAATGTCTGCTTTCGTAACTAAAATCAAATCAAGAGAGATGAAAAGACCAAGTATGACAACAACAATCACAAAGATGGTCATATTTTTTTTGATTTTTGCTTCTTGTTCCTTTGGAATTTCACGCATACGTTTCACTTCCTTTTCCTTATTATAGCAGATTTCTTAGAGCTTTCCAAGAAACTCTTCTTCACTCCAAATAGGAATGCCTAGCTCTTTTGCTTTCTCATATTTACTTCCAGGATTTTCTCCTACAATGACACAACCTGTTTTAGAAGAGACCGAAGAAGATGTCTTTCCACCTCGTGCTTCGATCATTTCTTTGGCTTCTTCCCGTCCCATTTTAGAAAGAGTTCCTGTTAGGACAAACGTCTTTCCTTGAAATTCGCTATTTTCTAAAACAGGTCCACCTTTATAGGTAAAGCAAAGTCCGAGTGCTTTTAAATCTTCGAGTAATTTCCTGTTTTCTTCTTTCGCAAAATATTCGACAACACTTTTTCCAATTGTCATGCCTATATCAGGAATTTCTACCAAAGTGGAAAGCGGGGCTTGCATCAAGTTTTCCATCGTTTGAAAGTGTTCTGCTAAAATCTTGGCAGTTTTACTTCCAACATGTACAATTCCAAGGCCAAATAAAAGCCTTTCGAGAGAGTTTTCTTTACTTTTTTCAATGGACTCTAATAGATTATCGACAGACTTTTCGCCATACCCTTCTAATCGAATTAAATCCTCGCGATGCTTTTTTAAATCATAAATATCCCGAATACTTCGAATAAAACCAAAGTTATACAAGTCTTCCATAATCCGAGCACCAAAGCCATCTATGTTCATGGCAGGTCTTGAAACAAAATGAATGAAACCCTCTACTTTTCTTGCAGGACACTTTTCGTTGAGACAAAAGTAATCGACTTGCCCTTCTTTTTTGGAAAGCACATCCCCACAAATTGGACAGTGGGTAATCATTTGGAAAGGAATTTGACTGCCATCTCTTCTTTCTTTCTTTACAGAAACCACTTCTGGAATGACATCTCCTGCCTTTCGAATGGAGACAATATCGTTAATCATCAAATCTTTTTCTTTGACGTAATCTTCATTGTGAAGGGTTGCTCTTGAGATGGTAGAGCCCATGACAATAACAGGTTCCAAAACAGCATTGGGTGTAATTTGTCCTGTTCTTCCAACCGTAAATAAAATATCTGTTAGTTTGGTAAGGACTTCTTCTGCTGGAAATTTATAGGCAATGGCCCATTTTGGCGTTCTCGCCGTAAACCCTAATTTCTGTTGAGATGCAATCGAGTCTACTTTAATTACAATGCCATCAATTTCATAAGGAAGACTGGGTCTTAGTTCTTGTTTTTCAGCAATATAGTCTAACACTTCCGAAATGCTAGATACCAGTCGATTATTGGGATTGGTTTTAAAGCCCAATTTTTTCATGAAGTCGATTCCCTCATGGTGATAAGAAAAGCCATACGCTTCAGGATTTGGCAAGTGATAAATAAAAGTATCTAGATTTCTTTTGGCAGCAACCTTAGAGTCCAGTTGCCTGATTGACCCCGCCGCCGCATTTCTTGGGTTTTGTAAAAGGGGTAAATTTTCTTTTTCTCGTTCAGCATTGATTTTTTCAAGGGTTTTCTTACTCATGAAAATTTCTCCACGAACCTCAATATCAATTTCCTCTTTCAGTTTCAAAGGAACCGACTTAATGGTTTTTACATTGTGGGTAATATCTTCTCCAACAACACCATTTCCTCTGGTTGCTGCTTTTGTCAAAATTCCCTTTTCGTAGCGAAGAGAAACAGAAAGTCCATCAATTTTAAGCTCACAATAATAAGTTGGATTGGGAACTACTTTTCGAACAGAAGCATCAAAACTAATAATTTCACTTTCATTAAAAACGTCTCCTAAGGAAAGCATTGGAATTTTATGTTCTACCTTTTGAAAGGATGCAATCACTTCTCCACCAACACGTTTCGTGGGAGAATCTTCCTTCGCGAAATGGGGATATTTTGCTTCTAATTCTTCGAGTTCTCGTAAATACTTATCATATTCTTGATCTGTAATCTTTGAATCATCTAAAACATAGTAATCATAATTTGCTTGGTTTAAAATTTTTGTTAATTCTTCGATTCTCTTTTCGATTTTTTGTTCCATCTTTTGCACACCTTTCTATGATTTGTCTTTCTTTTTTAGTCTTCCCACAAAGTACTTGGATAAACCCCATCTTCAACGAGTTTTTGAATGGAATCAACCACTTCTTGTTTATCCTCTTTATAGGTAACACCATGCCAAACAGCAGATGTTGGAATGGCTTTTACAAAATGAAGGCCTTCATCTTTTGCCATTTGAATCACATCAGGAATTAAAAATTCTTCTTGAAGTAAGGCATCACTTGGACGTTTCAGAAACAACTTCCATTTTTCTTCTAGATATGGAAACAAATTGGGATAGAATAAAAGCATATTCATGGAAACGAGTTGTCCTTCTTCCACTGGAAAAGAAGGTGCACCATTTAAAGGTTCTGCGAAAATACCATCCTTTGTTCTTTCCACTTTACTTTCTACAATCTTTTTTAAATACCCATCTTTTACTTGGCAAACCCCTCGTTTTGCAGAACCATTCTTAGAAAGCGTCTTTGAAATTTCATAAAGAACCATGCCATAGAGATTCTCATCTTGGTTCGTATCAAAAAAATTTGCCGCTTCCAAAAAAGCTTCTTGTCCATAAAAGTCATCCGCATTGATGACACAGAAAGGTTCTTTTACCTTATCTTTGGCACAAAGAATCGCATGGGCTGTTCCCCACGGTTTTTCTCTTCCTTTAGGAATTTCATAATCCTCATTCAAAGAGGACAGTTCTTGAAAAGCATACTCCACTTTTATTTTATCTTGAATACGATTTCCAATGGTCTCTTTAAAAATTTGTTCATGCTCCTTCTTGATAATAAAAACCACTTTCGTAAAGCCTGCTTTTTTGGCATCATAAATCGAATAGTCAATTAAAAACTCTCCATTTGGTCCAAAAGGTTCAATCTGTTTGAGTCCTCCAAACCTGCTTCCCATTCCAGCTGCCATGACCAACAATGTTTTTTCTTTTTCCATAAATCTTTCCTCCTTTTATACCTTCGATAAACTTTTATGGTTTTTCATAAGTTTTCGAACCCCGATTGGATGTTTAAAGGCAACACTCACTAACGTATCCGTAACTTCAACAACACGTCCAGCTCCAAAGTTTTCATGATAGACAAAATCTCCCACTTGATAATCGATAGGTACTTCGTGGAAAATTTCTTCTTGATGCAAACATTCCTTAGCTTCTTCCTCCATCTTCTCCTTTTCTACAAGATTTTCATCCATTTCAGATAAAAATCTGGAAGGTGGATTGACTTGATCTTTTCCAAAAAGGACTCTTCTTCTTGCACAAAGAAAGTAAAGTTTTTCACGTGCTCGAGTGATGGCAACATAACAAAGACGTCTTTCTTCTTCTAAGCTTTGGTTTTCCATCAAGGCATTCAAGTGTGGAAAAATTCCTTCTTCCATTCCAATCACAAAAACAATATCAAACTCAAGTCCTTTTACAGCATGAACGGTCATGAGACTGACTTGCCCTTCACCACTATCATATTCACCTTTATCTGTCACTAAACTAACTTCATATAAAAAGTCTTCTAAGGAAACAAGGCCTTCCCTTTCTTCAAAAGCCTTTGTAATCGACTTAAATTCTTCTAAGTTTTCAAGCCGTACTTCTGCTTCTAAACTTTTTTCACTTTCAAGTTCTGCCTTCATGCCTGAGGCATCTAACACTTTATCAACTAATTCTGTCAAAGTCACTTCTTCTTTTATTTTGGAAAGCTTTTGAATTAACTTTTTAAAAAGAAGGGGTTTGCCATGATCAATGACCGTGTAAATGCTTTGATTTTCTAAATCTGCTTTTTGATTTAATTCTTCTAACGTTCTAAGACCAATTCCTCTTTTAGGAACGTTGATTGCTCTTTCTAAACTGATATTATCATGTGGATTATGAAGAAGGCGAAGATAAGCAAGCAAGTCTTTAATTTCACGTCTTGCATAGAAAGAAAGACCTCCAACGACATGATGGGGAATCCCTTCCTTTAAAAAAACTTCTTCTAAAACTCTTGACTGTGCATTTGTTCTATATAAAATAGCTATATCTTCATATTTTGTTCCTTCCGCATGAAGTTTTTTGATGCAAGAAGTAACATAGTGCACTTCATCATTTCCATCATAAGCCCGATAGATTTTAACTTTTTCTCCTTTTTCCTTTGTACTAAACAAATTTTTTTCTTTTCGCTCTCGATTATGACGAATTACAGAATTAGCTGCTTCTAAAATGGTTTGGGTAGAACGATAATTTTGTTCTAATTTAATCACTTTCGCATCCGGATAATCTTTTTCAAAGTTCAAAATATTTTTATAATTTGCGCCACGAAAACTATAAATCGCTTGATCATTATCACCAACGCAACAAAGATTTCGATATTTTGCGCTAATCATTTTCGATAGTATATATTGTGCTTCATTGGTATCTTGATACTCATCAATTAAAATATATTGATATCGCTCTTGATATTGCTGCAAAACAGAAGGATGCTCTTTAAAAAGAAGAATGGGTAAAAGAAGCAAATCATCAAAATCAACCGCATTATTCTGTGAAAGTTTCTTCTCATATTTCTGATAGATTTCCAAAACTACTTTTTCAAATTCAGAAATCGCATATTTTTCGTAGGCCTCCGGTAAAATCATTTCGTTTTTGCAACTACTGATTTTATTTTTGATCGCTTTTGGGTTATACATTTTAGGATCTAGATTACTTTCTTTTAAAATCTTCTTGATAATGACAAGAGAATCATCACTATCCATAATAGAAAAAGAAGAAGTATAGCCCAATTTTTCACAATGTTCCCTTAAAATTCGAAGTCCAAAAGAATGAAAGGTGGAAATTTGCATTTTTTTGACATCTTCTGAGACGAAATGAGCAACTCTTTCTTTCATTTCTCTTGCTGCTTTATTGGTAAAAGTAATGGCTAAAATAGAATATGGGGAAACATGTTTTTCTTGCAGTAGATAAGCAATTTTCGTAGTCAGTACTTTGGTCTTCCCACTTCCAGCACCTGCTAAAATGAGAAGTGGTCCATCTTGATAAAAGACGGCTTCTCTTTGTTGTTCATTCAACTCTTCTAAATGCATCTAACCACTTCCTCTTATATTCATTATACCATGTCCATGAGAAAGGACAAAAGGAAAAGTGAAGCATTTCTTTCTTCTTTGTTCATTTTGATTGAAATAGAAAGTGCAAAAAAAAAGAAGTTTAAATTATTGATCTAAACTTCTGTAAAGGGCTTCTAAGTCCACGAGTGGATTAGAAGATGTCTGTTTCTTTTTCTCTTCTTGTTGTGCTTTTTCTTTATGTTCTTTTAAAAGACTTAATAACAATTTATAATCTTCCAACGTGAATGGATCTTCTTGCTTTTGAACAGGAGAAGATTCTACAGAAACAGATTCTAATTTAGGCACTTCGATTTGTTTCGTTGCTTGATAGCCTTCATAAAAATCGGCGACACGACTGTCCTTCATATAAGCTTTTTTAAAATCAAAATACGGCTTGATTTCATAACTTCCTAAAGATTTTACTTGGATGATTCCCTTTTTCATTTGATAAATCTTAATTCCCCTATAAAGAAGCAGTAGAAAAATCCAAAGTACAAAAATTAAGTTAGAAAGTTCTATTAAACTCATAGCTTCTTTACTACCATACAGGGATTCTAAGGTAAAAACATCTAATTCCTGTTTTCCTACAATGGCAAGAATCAAAACCAGCAAATAGTGAAGAACACAGAAAATAATACTGTTTAAAAGTTTAATATTTCTGTCCGTCTTATCCCGAAAGATAGAAATCCATAAAATGATATTGGTAACAAGAATCATCACAAAATAGACAGCGATATTTGGAAAATAAAAAATAACAAAAACATGATTCATCAGATAGTCAAAGAAAGAAGCAATGCCTTCCCCGTACTGAATTACAATCGCTAAAAACACTAAAATATAGATAAAAATATACGTTCTTTTACTTTGCTTTTTGTTACTTCCATTTGTTGTAATCAATAAAAATCCTAAAAAGATGAAAAGCCCTAAAATGATGAGATAAATATAAGAGGAAGAAATCATCTTCCAAACAACGGAAAGCTTTTCACCAAACGAAATTTGTGACATTTTCCTCTCCCCTTTTCTTTTCTTTTTTAAATTTGCTCAAAGATATAGACTGTCTGTGTAGAATCATCATAATTGGTACATGTAATTAAGGTAAGCGTCGTTTTCTTTTGATTTCTTCTAATTGAAACAGTCCCCGTTTTTGGAACTTGATAAGAATTGATCAGTTGATACGTATAGGAATCGTTCAAGTAGGTTACCTGTGCAAGATCTCCATTTTGTAATTGATATAAGTCATTAAAGAAAGCAATGGCTCCTGTGCCAGAATGTCCAGCTAAGATAAAGTTTCCAAAAGGAACATCTGGATAATCACTTTCTTTTAAAACGGTAATGTTTTCATCTACATTGTTTGATGGTGCTCTTTTATCTAAAAAGCCACGTGAAAGTCCCAACTTTGGAATAGAAAGTGTTCCAATATATGTATTTGGAATTTCACTTTGTTCTGTTTTTTCGACAACAAGTTCTTCTGGATTTTCTACAATAACGCTTGCATCTTTTTCATAAAGGACATTGTTGATATAAGAAAATGCGTACACTTTCTTTTCTTGGATGTACTGATAAGAAAGAAAGAATCCTCCAATTAGAAGAATCAGCGAACCAAATAACGCGATACCACTAGGAGAGATTCTTATTTTTTTATTCATATTTCTTCTTTCCGTTATAGTAGATAAATCCAATTCCAGAGGCAATCATCAAAGCACCAAGAATCGTTGGGAAAATACTAGCATGATTTTTAGTATTTGGCACTTCTTGAAGGACTTCCTCGATGACTTCTTCTTTTTGATTTTCAATCAAAACTTGGGCAGTTGGTGTTTCATCTGAGATGGTAAATTGATAAATTTCATCTGATTTGATATATCCAGAAGGAGCCTCTACTTCTTCCACAGAATAAGTGCCATCTTTTATTTTCTCTATCACATAGGCATCTTCTGTGGATACAAAGTCCGCAACGACATTGCCTTCTTCATCCGTTACTTTTAAGTGTGCACCGGCAAGAGGAAGTTCAGTTTCTTTATCAATTTTTACAATTTGAACCACTTTTTCAATGGCTTGATTATAAAGTTTTACCGTGATGTCACGATTGCTTTTAGATATTGTAAAGGTTACTTTCTCTTTTTCTTTTTTGTATCCCTTAGGTGCGGCAGTCTCTTCTATGGTATAACTACCCTCTTTTAAATTTTGAATGGTATGCATTTTTGTAGTAGAAACCCAAGAAGTAATCTTCTTTCCTAAAGAATCTCTAAGAACTAAGGTTGCACCGGCAAGAGGTTTTCCAGTTGCTTTATCTAGTTTTACAACGGCAACTTTGGATGTATCCAAAGTCATTTTCGCACTGGCTGTTAAAGCTGTTGTGACAGGATAAAGGACTGCTGGAACTACACTTTGCAAAGTATTGTTGTCTGGTTGATATTCGTATGCTTTATTCACACTTCCAGTTGCTTTAGCATTGATTGTAATGGTATTTGACATTTTTGTAACACTACTAACTGGAACTTGTACTTTGAACTGATCACCCACATTAAAACTTGATTGTGTTTTTCCAGTTTTTGTATTTATAACTACTGTATTAGAAGGCGCACCTTCTAAAGATACACTGACTGTTCCTGAAACACTAGAACCCGTTACCGTAATCACACCAGATTCGTAATTCTTTTTATCAGAAGTAAGTGCCATAGATGTTCCACTTGTAGTAAGTCCCATACTTGGTGTCGCATATCCTTTTTTTCTCGCTTCTAAAGCACCACTTACTAAGTTTTTGATATGTGGTCTTAAATTATATGGATCTTCTCCAGAAGATTTAAACGCTTCAGTTAAGTTTTTAGATCCTGTTGTTTCATCCAAATACCACCATAATGCAGTTTGTGTAATATAGTAATCATAATTTTGATTTCCCGTAAAGGAATGATTTGGATAACCATTCTGCATAACATAGGCAAACCCTGCATCTTTTTCTCCAACTAAATGCATAGCCACTTGTTGTGGTGTTTTTTTAGTAATATCAAGACAGTATGCAAATTCACCACTTTGTAATGAGATGACTCCAAAATGAGTTCCTGCCACATAACCGTCTAAGAAATAAGCATTTCCTGTCACAACTGTAGTAGGCACTCCTGCAGCTTGTATATTGATTGCAAACCCACTAATTAATAAGCCTATTCCTACAAAAACAAGCATTAATTTTACAAAATTTGAGTATAATTTTTGTTTCATTTTTATCTCCCCCTTAATGAATTTGTGGCTATATTATAACACATATCTTTTTTTTCTGCAAGTCTTATCTTAAATTTCATCCCTTTTTCTAGTATACAAGGTAAAGTACCTAAGAAATACTAAAATAGCAGAAAAAAATCATTTTATTATGGATTTAAAAAAATGGAGTAAGAATTTCATTTGCTTCAAAACAATCTTTGCTGCACTAGAACGGAAAAATTACATATAATACGAATGACTAGAAAGGAGGAACTAGTTTTGAAAAAAATGATAACGAGCCTTGTTTGTGCCCTTGTTGTCTTGTTTTTAGCAGCGATGGTTTTATTTAACTTAAATGGCGAAAAGAAAGACAAACAAGCGCTTACCAAAGTAAAACTTGCAGAAGTGACACACTCTATTTTCTATGCGCCACAATATGTTGCGATTGAAAAAGGATTCTTTGAAGAAGAAGGCATCGAAATTGACTTAACCCTAACCCCTGGTGCAGATAAAGTGAGTGCGGCAGTATTATCCAATGATGTAGACATTGGTTTTGCAGGAAGTGAAGCAACGATTTATGTGTATAATGGTGGCGAAAAAGATTACTTAAAAACATTTGCACAATTAACACAAAAAGATGGCTCATTTCTTGTAGCCCGTGAAAAGATGGAAGATTTTACCTTGGATGACTTAAAGGGAAAAACCATTTTAGGTGGTCGTGCAGGAGTTCGGTTATAAAACTTAGAATAAAAACAAGCCTAGTCTCCAAATTTATAATGGATTTCTATCGTTTTATCTTCACTGATTTCTATTTTATCAAGCAACTGAACAAGCAATTCTCTTTTAGGATTTTTAAAGGACAAAAAGGAATCTATCTTGTCTTTAAGGCTTTCACATTCTTGTTTACTCTTTTGTTGCGTATACTGTGCTAGCGCTTTTTCTAAGTCTTGTTTCTTTTTCGTTAACCTTTCTAGTTCCTCTTGCCAAGAAAGATGAAGCCGTTCATACTGTGCACAGTCAATTTTATCATCTAGTTTATCCAAATATGCTTTGTCCATATAACCTGTCACTTGTTTTATTTTGGCCTTTACACTACAAATTTGCTTTTCTATGGTTTCATGGGCATCTTTTTTCAGCATAGCTTCTTTTACCTTTTCTAAAAACCAAGCAGAATCAACCCATGTATTTGCTAGGTTTCGAAGTTCTTCTAGAACCATTTGCTCCAGCTGATCATAATTGATTGCATGAGGTGAACAGACATGAAATTTGCTATGCGCAGTATAATAACAACAAGCACAGTATCTTCTTTTTTTATCTTGACTGGTGTTGATACCAATATGATGTCCACACTCTTTACAGTAAAGAAATCCCCGGAGCAAATAGTCCTTCTTCTTGTAAGGATTATGCTTATTTTTCTTTAATAGTTCCTGGACTGTATAAAATGTTTCTTCATCAATTATCGCTTCATGGGTGTTTTTTACAATAATCCAGTCTTCTTTGGGAATGCGAACTTCTTTTTTAGATTTATAGCTCACCTTTTTTCTTTTACCTTGCGTTAAATGTCCAATGTACGTCGGATTTTCAAGTAACTCCCCTACAGTTCTATCACACCATAACGTAGACGTTTCTTTCTTTATTCCTCGATTTAGATTCGCATAGGTACTAGGATTCGGTATTTTTTCCTTCGAAAATAAGTCTGCAATCCCCTTCGGACCATACCCTTGTTTTGCTAGAGCAAACATTCTAACAACAACATCTCGTACCGCTTCATCCACAAGTAATTTGTGCCGGTCTTTAGGATCTCTTTTATAACCATATATTCCTTTCCACCCTGTGTATTGTCCTTGTTCTTTCTTGCTTCGTATTACTTTTCTAATCTTTTTAGAGCCATCTTTCAGATAAAAATCATTGAATAACAGCTTAAACTGTAGATAGTCCAGTCCTGGTGTTTCATAAGCCGTATCAATATCATCATTGATTGCAATATAACGAATTCTTTTTTCAGGGAAGATTCTTTCAATATAGTCTCCCATTTTGATATAATCTCTACCCATACGTGATAAATCTTTGGTAAGGATGGTGTCAATTTTTTTATCTTCTATCGCCTGCATTAACTTTTTCCAGCCAGGTCTATTAAAATTTCCTCCTGTATAGCCATCATCAAAATATTCTGCGACCAAAGAAATATCTGCTTGCTTTTCTAGATACCTTCGTAAATACTCCCTTTGGTTTTTGATACTCTCGCTTTCTAGATTGTCTCCATCCTCTCGAGATAGCCTCCCATAAAGAGCAGCCTTGTACTTCTTTTCCATGCTGGATAACTCCTTTCAAGGTTTACAAAAACAAATCTGTCTTTTCTTCTAGACAATCTTGAAGAAAGTAAAAAAGGAGTATTTCCGCAAATTTTTCTCCATTTTGATGAAACACATTTACAATTTTCATACCCGCAAAACCTCTTTTCTTTCTATCACCAAACTATATGGCTTTTTCATCTCTTTTATGCGCTCCAATCAAAAAGACTCTTAAAATCGCTCTCTTTCAAGTGTCTTTAAAGTACAGAAAGCCCCCTAGAATTTTTTTAGAGATTTCCTTATGTAAATTTTAATAAATTTGAACCAAAAAAAATAAAAAATATGCTAGAATAGATAACAGAAAGGTAGTATGATACAGTGAACCAAGAACAAAACAATCTGAATCCAAATAATTTGAATACACAAAGTACTAATGAGATACCAAATAATCCACTATTGCAAGATAATCAAAGTTTAAACAACACATTTAATCAAGATGTTAATCAAACAACATGGAATAGCCAACCACAAGTTAATACAAATTATCAACAAACAACAAATCAAGAAAATATACAAGAACCTACACCACAACCTACAAATACTTTGGAAAATGGAAAAGCGAGTCAAAATTTTAATAGTAAACCACCAAAGAAAATGAATTTAGGTTTCATGATAGGAATAGTTGTTGCAGTAGCAGTTATTGGTGTTGGAGCAGTTTTGGGTAGCAAATTATTCTTAAACACGGATCGTAATAACTCTACAGAGAATAACGTTAGTGATAATACATCTAATGATACGAGTTCTTCAACAAATAATAATACAAGTGAATCAGGAATGCAGAATAATCGTAAATCTATAAGTGATTATACATGGAAAGATTTTGTTATTTCTATTGATAATAATATTATTGCAATGGGAAATCCAGTTAACTCTATAGAGCCATACGGGTTCTCATCAAAAAGTACAAATTATGATATGGTATTAGAAAAAGGACAAAGTGTAAACACCTCAATGAAGTATAAAAATAAAGGTAAAGATGGAAACGATATCGTTTTTATACCACAAGTCTATAATGCTCATGATACATCAAAACCAGTAAAAGAAACTGAAATGTCTGGATTTGAAATTGATATAAATTTTATTAAAAATATCGATGTAAGGTTACCAGGAGGTCTATTACTAACAGAAAATACAACAATAGAAGAAATTGTTGATTCAATGGGTAATTATTCAAAAAACATTGCTGGTGGTTATTATTGGGAAGACGAGAAATCAAGTGATGTTTATGTTCATTTTGGCATGGATGGTAAATTATTTTCTGTTCAGTATTCATACAATGTCAGCTTAAATATATAATAAAAAAGAGTTTTATTAAAGTCGAGCATTTAAAATTTGCTTGGCTTTTTATATGTCTATATCTTTATCGCCATCCTAATCATACGGATTAAAATAAAGTAAGAATGGTAAGCTTATATGGGGATTATACAAAACATTCTTACTTTTCGATATACAACACGTTTTAAAAAGAAAGAGTATTGAACTGATGTCAACACTCTGAAGACCCTTAAAATCACTCTCTTTTAAGTGTCTCTTTTCTTTAAGGTGTTTGTGTATCTAGTTTAGAAACAGTAAGTGTTGCGGCATTTACCGTCAACAAACCTACATGATCAGATTCCAATACCAAATCAATGACTTCCGTAGCGCTCAATGTTGTAATGATGGTGTTGCTGTATGTGAGTACCTGGTCTTTCGCAAGTTTATTGGTGATTTTACTTTGGCTAATTTCCAAGTCATCATAACGCACATAGGCCTTTATCGTTCCTGCTGTATCCGCAACTACAGAAACCGAATACGTAATTACATAATCTCCATCTTCATTGATGGTAATATTTCCTCTCGTTGCATCTACATTTCGAACAGGCATTTGATTAGAAAGAATAACAGGAACAGGTGTACTTTGTGCTATGATATTGATAGTCTGTTCTATATTGTTATAAATTCCACCATAAGCAGCTAACCCACTACCTTGCTCACCACTTGGGCCTTTGGGAATCGAAAATCGAAATTGATATTGGTTTCCTTGTCCTTGTACCTCGACTTTGGCATCTTGATTGGATGCGACTGTTTCTGCAGTAGCTGTGATGGTGGGTACCTCTCCAGATGGACCCTTTGGAATCTTAAAATTTAACTGGTATGTTCCATTTATCTCTTGGACGGTTACATCTGCATCTTCTTCTGCAGGAATTGACTGGGCAGATGCTGTAATTTTAGGACTTGGTCCAGTTGGTCCCATGACACCTTTTGGAATTCCAAGTTCTAAGGTATAATTGGGTGGGCTTCCAACAAAGGTGGCTGTTGCATTTTCTAAAGAAGAAAGCGTATTGGCCTTTGCGGTTAACGTTGGAAAAGTACCTACAGGACCCATTGGACCTGTTGCTCCTCTTTCCCCACTTGGCCCTGTTGGCCCCATCATTCCAGTAGGCCCCGTAGGCCCTGTCGGACCACCATCATTTCCTCTTGGACCTGTAGGTCCTGTTGGTCCCATTAGAAAACAAGGAGAACAGAAAGAACAACCTATCTTTTTATTTTTCTCATCAAAATGATTCATAAAACTATATCCCTCCTATTCTATCTTATGTAAGTAAAAAACGAGAAGTATACGAATCCGAACCCAAATCTTTTCAATAATCTTTCAAAGACTTGTATAAGTTTTGCGTAAGACCAGGAGGTATGCCAGAGATGACTTTGGAATGGGCCCTTCGTGAACATGGAATTGACCCCAAAAAAGATGTTAACATCGATACTTCCGTTGAGTTTGCGGCCATGAGTGGTGCTTTCTTAGCAGGAAATGGAGACTTTGTATCTTTATTTGAACGAAGTGCAAGAAAATGAAGTCACTAAATCTAAAAAATATAAGTCTAGTTTATAGACAAGAATAACACTTTACTTGGTAACTTACTTTATATCTTTTAGTTCCTTGTGTATCATATCCTCTTTTAAATCCATAACTATTTTTCAAAAGAAGTTGTCGTTTTTTTGATTCATCACCTGCTTTATAGGATAAAAATATATTTAATTCCATATTATTTTTATCATGATTCACTTTTGAAACTGAAATACGATCAAGTAATAGACTAATTATTTTGTTAATGGTAGATTTAGAAATAATTTTTGACTTTAGCAAATTAGAAAGTTCTTCTATTAAATCACTTACATTTTTTAGCTTTTCTTTTTCTAACTTTAAATGATTTAATTCGTTTTCAAGATTTTTTAATTTTTGATTCAGCGCGTTATTTCTTTCATAAAATTCTAAATTTGATAAACCATCTTGCAAGATAAGTTCAAGTATTTTATCTTTTTTTGTACAAATTCCCTTTGTTTCTTTTTCTAGTTGTTCTATTCTTTCATCAATTCCAGTATTGATTTCTAAATGTTTATAGTAACGGATAAGTGTTTCTATAATTTCGTTAGGATCTATTTGAAATTTTGATATCAAATCTTTAAAAATAGCATCTAGCTCTGATTCTCTAATATTAGGTGAATCGCAACTGGCTTTACCTTTTTTTAAATATTCAGAACAAACCCAAGTAATATCTTTTTTCTTTTTTCGAAACTTTCTTCTGTGAAAAACCGTATTATGTTCGGCACAGTAAATTTTAGCACTATATAAATATCTATTTTTATAAATGCTTTTATCTACTTTTCTTTCACTAAACGCTTTTTTTCTTGCAGTGAGTCTAAGATTAGCTCTTTCCCACAAATCTTCATCAACAATGGGTGGTATTCTTGTTTTATCTTCATAAAGGAGCCAATCATCTTTTTCAAAGTACTTAATTTTCTTGGTCATATAATCAACAATCTCTGATTTTCTAGCGCAATAATATCCTTTATATTTCGGATTTTCAATCATTCTAGAAATTGTGGAAATACACCATTTTTTATTTTGACAGGTCCTTAAACCTTCCAGATTTAAAATTTTTGAAATTTTAGAAAGTGTTAATTCTTCTATGGCATACAGTTCATATATTCTTCTAACTACTTTTGCTTCATCTTCAATCATATGAAGTACACCTAAGTCCTTATCTTTTTTATAACCATATAACATGTCATTACCCAGTATTTCTCCACGTTCTATTGCTCGATTCATTCCAAATTTAACACGTTCCGATAAACGCCTTATTTCATCTTGCGCCATAGAAGCCATTATAGTGAGTCTAAGTTCAGAATCAGGCATAGCTGTATTAATATTATCATTTACAAACAAAACAGCCACTCCATAAGACAAAAGTTCTCTAGTATACTTAATACTATCAAGTGTATTCCTTGAAAATCTAGAAATTTCCTTAGTAACAATTAAATCAAACTTACCATTTCTAGCATCTTCAATCATTTTCATAAAATTATCTCTTTTGATATCACTTGTACCAGTTATTCCATCATCTACATAACCATTGACATAGGTCCAATTCGGATTTTGTTTGATATATTGTTCAAAATGTTCCACTTGATTTTGAAGAGATTTCTTTTGTTCTAAATGATCTGTCGACACTCTTGCATAATCTGTAACTCTAAGTTTTATACTTGTAAGTGGCATTCCCATATTTAGCTGCTTTCGAACAGTATATAAATCCAACGCTTCTTCTCCTTTCTAAGAAAATCATATCCTGTTTTTTTGGCTACTAGATACTGCACCACTTAACGTATAATCTTTTAATTCTTTTAATATATTTTCTTCTGTATATTTAAACATTTTATATGAAATTTTATTTTCATCAAACAACTCTTTATTTAATGAAAGAGCAACACTTAAAATTATTTCTTTATTCTTATTTTTTACTTCTTTACTTCTCATAAAATCGTTATAATCCATGCGTCATCTCCCTTATTTTAAATTATGAGAAAAATATGAAAATAATACTTTAAGAAAAAAAGAAATCCTTACAAAAGATAAACAAATGATAAACAGTTAAAAACTCTGCTCATTTGTCATTTTGAATTTATAAACAAAGAAAAAGTTTTTATCTTTTCGTTTTTTTCGTATCCGTACCATCTGTTCTATGAGGATGCAAAAAATTATATTGATTCATCATATCACATGATAATTCATCAACTGAATTATCCATCGTTCTACTACCACCTTGTTGTATTAGCTCATGAAAGCTTTTTAAAAAGTAGTTTCTTCTATCAGAAAAATTTCTTCTCATCATTGCATAAGCTACATCAACATGTTTAATTTCACCATTTATGAGGACTATGTTCCAAGCATGATTCATTCCTGTGTAACCAGTAACCATTCTACATGGAATACCTAGTTTATTAGCTATATCTTCAAATGCAAGAGAATACGTCTTACAAACACCAGAATTATTTAATAAAGCAGGATACTTTGTCCCATGAGAAATTTTCCAATTTCGATATGGTGGGAATTCATATTGAACATCTATAGCCATTCTGCCATCAGCTGTTGTCTCAGGCAAGTTATAACGCATATTATCTCCAGTTAAATAATCAAATAATAACCATAGTTTTTCCTCATCATCTGATGTGCTAGAATTGATTCTTGAAATGATTTCATTTGCTTTACTTTCATATGCTTCATTTACATCCCTTTCAAATTTTTGTCGCGCTTGTTCGAATTCTTCTTTCGTAACAATTTCACCCAAGTCATTTCTATAAGTGATCTTTCCAAAATTTATACACATAAGCATTCCTCTCTCTATTATTTATCGATTTCTACTATTTCCTTATTTAACATATCTAAGTAATCTTGTTCAGCAGTCGTTAAGTGCTTTTTCATATATTTATCATATTCTTTATGTGCTTTTTCTAAAGCCTTTTCATGCGATATAGTCCCTAAGCTATTTAAAATATTTTTTCTAGTCATTTTTAAAAACGAATCTAGCTCATTTACTTAATCTTGCATTGTCATTGGATGCCTATCTAACGCATTCATTTTTGCAATATCTAAATAAGTAGATACCCTTCTGTTCAAAATGTTTAATTCTTCTTCGGTTAAGTCATTTCAGTTTCACTTCTAGTTGGAGAATTACTCCTAAAATTTGTAAGTCCTAAATTTTCTTTTTCAGAATCTACTCTATAGAAGATTACTTCTGTGGCTGTATATACAATAACTGATATCAAATGGCATGGTATCACATTTATATATTTTTTTCATTATTATTTAAATATTTTAGACTATTTTCTGACAATATCTTCATTTGAGAAATAGCAATTTGATTTAATCTCTCAAGTCTTTCAGTTTGCGTTAATCCATCATTAATAAATACGGAATTTAAATTTTCTAAATTTGCTAAACATATAAGTTCATCAATAGAAGCGTAATCTCTCATATTACCATTTAAATTCGTATTCTTTTCTCTCCATTCTTTTGCTGTCATTCCAAACAATGCCATATTTAATACATCAGCTTCTTCAGCATAAACAAAATTTATTTGTTCTTTGTTTAATTTTTGTGGTATTAAATTATTTTTAATTGCATCAGTATGAATTCTATAATTAATTTTAGATAATTCCCTTTTAGCATTCCATCCTAATTGTTTTTGTTCTTCTTGTTTTAATCTCTCAAACTCTTTGATTAACAATAATTTAAATTTTGGACTAATCCACATGCCAAATTCAAAAGCAATATCTTTATGCGCATATGTTCCACCATATCTTCCAGCTTTTGATATAATACCAATAGCATTCGTTTTATTGACCCATTCTTTAACACTAATCTTATAACTATTTAAACCTGCTTGACTTTTAATTATGGCAAATTCGCCATAATTAAAATTAGGATTATGAAGTTCCTCCCAAATTCCTAAAAACTCAATAGTATTTCTATTCCTAAGCCAATCAGATACAAAAAAATCTCCATCTTTTGACTTAAGCATATCTGTAATAGAAATATAATCCTCATCATTTATTATAGTATAATTAATAATTTGATTAGCTACTTTTAGTTCTAACATTGGTTTCTCTCCTTTTTACAAATATATCTATAAAATTTATTTTTTACTTTTCAAATAATATTGGTTTAGCAGTAACATCGTGTGTTACTTAATATTATTTTCATAATAATTAGTATCTATTGAATTTATATTATCATTAAAAAATCATATTTTTTTAGGGTCAAATGTAAGCAATTAGTCCATGCGTTGTTTGTTTTGAATCGTTTTAAAGAAATGGATTGATAACTTATCTTTAGAATTATAATCAATACTGGTTGCATAAATATCTAATACTTTTCTCCAAAATATTTTTTCTGAAGATCTAATATCACGAATTCTAGCAAGTAATTCTTCAAAGTATGGATTTATTTCATTATTTTTTAATTTTCCATCATCAAATATATTTTTTAAATACATAGAAATATTATTTTTCGGTGTATCATAGATGTTTCATTGCATCTTGACTCAGCCAAATTGTTTCATCTTCAATACTAATATCAACCTTTACATTTCCATCATTTGACACATAAATCATCATATTGTTTTTCATAGCTCATCTCCTTTTCAAGTTTTCTCTTAATATAATTATACAGCAGAAAGTTGCGCTTTTCTCATTTTTTATTGTACTTTATATGGAAATTTATTTTGAACATTCTCAGTGACTTCTTATTCTTGCATTAAGAGAACCTACTGCTTTGGCCTTGGAACAACAAGGTGGAGGTTATGTAGTTGCATCCCTTGGGGAATTAGGAGGTATTGTTCCTTATACAGCTTACTTTGCAAGAGATAGTTATATAAAAGAACATAAAGATTTAATTGCATCTTTTGTAAAAGCAACCCAAAAAGGACTAGACTATGTACATAACCATAGTGACAGAGAAGTGGCAGAAGCAATCATCAATCAATTCCCAGATACTTCTTTAGAAGACCTTGAAGAAGTGGTTGGAAGATACCGTAAGATTGATGCTTGGCCAACAGACACAACGTTCAAAGAGGAATCTTTTGAACACTTACAAAATATCATCAAGAAAGCTGGAGAATTAGAGAAAACTGCTCCATTTGACAAATTAACTTATCAAGTAAAATGAAACTTTTAACGGTTTCACATCTATCTAAAAAATATCACGACGCACACGATGAAATTACAGCTTTAAAAGATATTACCTTCGACTTAGAAGAACAAGAGTTTATCTCAATTGTAGGGCCATCAGGATGTGGAAAAAGTACCTTTCTATCCATTCTTTCAGGACTCGATACCAAATCAAGTGGAACCTTTACCTTTCATAAGAAAAACTGTAAAGTTGGATATATGTTACAGAAAGATTCCCTTTTCCCATGGAAAACAGTCCTAGAAAATTGTCTTGTTGGACTCGAAGTAGAAGGAAAAGTCAAAGAGGAAGATAAAAAAGAAGTCCTACGCCTTTTAAAGACCTATGGACTTTCTGAATTTCAAGATAAATACCCCAAAAGTCTTTCGGGTGGAATGCGGCAAAGGGTTGCTTTAATTCGTACCCTTGCACTAAAACCAGATATCTTACTTTTGGATGAGCCTTTCTCTGCTCTTGACTACCAAACAAGATTAGCGCTTTCAGATGATGTGTATAACATTATC
Organism: uncultured Bacilli bacterium; assembly: GCA_947627225.1. GTDB lineage: Bacteria > Bacillota_I > Bacilli_A > RF39 > UBA660 > CANQVB01. The sequence continues at coordinate 1,341 of CANQVB010000020.1, read as the reverse complement.
AAAAGCGAGAAAAAAACAGCCATTATGGTGACCCATGATCTTGCCGAAGCCATCTCAACATCTGATAGAATTTTCGTACTTTCAAAACGCCCTGCGACCATCAAAAAAATCTACACGATTGAATTAACCGGAAAGAAAAGTCCCATTCATAACCGAAAGTGTAAAGAATTTAGCACATATTATGACCACATTTGGAGGGATTTAGATGTCCACGTTTAGTAAAGAACATCAAGTTTTTTTAAAGAAACGCAAATGGGAAAGACGAAAAGTTCTTTTCTTCCGATTATTCATTCTAATCTTCTTTTTAGGTCTTTGGGAACTTGCATCAAGTCAAGGCTGGATTAATTCTTTTTTAGCATCTTCTCCTCGCCTTGTTGTAAAAACAATTCTAGAACTTTTACAAAGCAACGACTTATGGCAACATGTTGGAATTACTGTCTTTGAAACGTTGTTGAGCTTTTTTATCGCAACTTTTCTTGGCATTTCTATTGGTGCACTTTTATGGTGGAATCCTACTCTTGCGAAAATTATAGATCCTTATTTAACTGTTTGTAATTCACTGCCAAAAGTCGCTTTGGGACCACTTATCATTATCTGGGTAGGTGCAAGTACCCATTCTATTATTTTTATGGCACTTTTAATTGCATCTTTTCTTTCGATAATTGATATTTACCAAGCTTTTGTCTCCACAGAAGAAAACTATATTACACTGATGCGTTCTTTCCATGCGACCAAACGACAAATTTTTATGAAGGCCGTCTTACCTAGCAACTTTGAAAATATTATCAAAAGCCTCAAAATTAACATAGGAATGAGCTTCATTGGTGTCATTATGGGGGAACTGTTGGTTTCGAAAAAAGGACTTGGTTATTTAATTATGTATGGCTCTCAAGTATTTAATATTAACTTAGTCATTTCATCTGTCTTTCTTCTTGGTCTACTTTCTTTTTCGTTCTATTATCTCATATGTCTTTTCGAAAAAAGAATACAAAAAAAGAATGGTTCTACAGAATAGCCATTCTTTTTTATGATAGATAAAGGATTCATACATACAGTTTCCCTTCATTTAACTTTATTCCAACTTCAAGTATGCACCACTCATTTTCTAAAAAGAACATCATTTTTAGATTCTACACGATATTCAATACTTACAATCATATCAAGATTATAGTAATCTCATTCTCTAGTTTGTGTTTTATCTAGTAATGCTCCATGAAAGTGTCTTTTATTTGCAAGGATGCCTAATATCTAAAGAAGATAGTTTTGTGGCACGTTTTGTTGCGTTAGCAATGAAAGTGGCGATAGCATTCTTTCTTTTTATTTAAACTTGTTTTAAATAAA
>CANQVB010000019.1 GCA_947627225.1 uncultured Bacilli bacterium | reverse complement strand
GTGTTCGTGGGCCACAGGGTGAGCAAGGACCTCCTGGGGTGCCAGGGCCACAAGGTGAACAAGGCCCAACAGGACCTACTGGGCCTACCCCACTTTATGAATTTGGTGTTGTTTATCTTGTCACTTTTCATGATAACAATCCCAACGGAATCGAAGTAGCTTCTGGTGCAAGAATTCCCCTTACGCGCATTGCGACAGACAACCAAGGATTATGTGTGCTTGATCATGCAACCAATACCTTTCGCTTTACAAAAGCTGGAAATTATCGAATCGATTTCGAAATCAATTTGCAAGGAAACAAAAGTACAAGCTTTAATCCCCAAGAAGATTTTGCCTCTGTCGGTTTCAAAAAAGTGGGAGAGACTATTGTTTATGCAGGAGACAGTGTCTTTTATCAAGGAACTGCCCCTATCAAATTAGTTGCCCACGGTGTCGTTGTAATTAAAGATGAAGAACAAGAGCAAATAGAACTTGTAAATCTTTCTAAACATAGCATTACATTAAATGCCCCTCTTCTTTCAGATACTCTATCAGATTCTTATTTTGTAAACCCTGTTTTAAGTATGGTGATTCAATATTTAGGGTAAATTTTTTCCCTCTAAGAAAACACTTCCTTTGGAATAGTTAGCTTCACTACCTCTCTTTTTTTCTTGTTCATATGATATCATGAAAGGAGGTGAAAAGATGAATCCACAAAACTTTTCAAACTGTGGCATTCCGAATGCTCCACAAAAACCAGGTTGTAGATTCTGTTTTGTCGCAGGACCAACAGGACCAACAGGACCAACGGGACCTGCGGGTGTAACGGGACCTACGGGACCCACAGGACCTGCAACTGCAACCATTGCAATTGGAACGACCACAACAGGTGCTCCTGGAACAGAAGCTGCTGTTAGTAATGTAGGAACACCTGACAATGCCATTTTAAACTTCACAATTCCAAGTGGACTTGCAGGACAAGATGGACCTACAGGCCCTGAAGGTGCAACGGGGCCAACAGGGCCTACGGGACCTGCTGCTGGTCTTAATGCGTATGGTGGACTTTATTCTAACTCTACGCAACAATTCCAAACCATTCAAGATCCAACTACCGTTACCTTAGATCAAGAAATGGATGACTTCAATGTAACGCAAGCTGGTAATGCCATTACAATTATTGAAGGTGGAATCTATGAAATCAGTTATAGTGTTTCTGCCACCCTAACAGATGCTGGTAATCTTGTTGTTGCAGTTAGAAGTGCCAACCAAACAATCAATGGTACAAGTGGTACACTTACTTTAACAGCGGGTGCATCTGGAACACTTTCTAAAAGTACGATTGTCGATTTAACAGATGGAGCTTCGCTTTCTCTTGCTTTGATATCAACAACATCAGGTCAAGGTGGTAGTGTAACAGCTGCTTCTTTAACAGCGAAGTTACTCGACTAAGAAAGCGTTTTTTAAGACTGTCTTACACTGGGTAGGACAGTTTTTCTTTATAGGAAGTTCTTATCTTTTCTTCGCAACTCATATAGTAGGATAGGTGATTAAAATGGATGGAAAAAAGCTTTATCTTGTAAAGCCAAAAGATACCCTGTGGAAAATAGCAAAACAGTTTCATATGAGCGTGAAACAATTGATGGAATTAAACGGACTTACTTCCACCCTTCTTTCCGTCGGACAAATTTTACTGGTGCAAGAACAAAAGGAAGAAAAAGAAAAACTAGAAGAAAGCTACCAGGAATTTCTTGCAAGAAATCAAGGAACGGGTACTTTAAAAGTCCAAGTTTATATTGGAAATACCTACTTTCCCATTGCTGATGCACACATTGAAATCTTTAAAATTTTCACCTCTGGAAAACAAACCTTTTTTGAAGGACAAACTGAACAAAGTGGCCTCATTGACTCGATCCCTCTACCCTCTCCTCTTAAAAGAAGTGATTACTTAAATGGAGCTTCCTCCTATCAAATCAAGGCCACCCATCCAAACTATGAAGATACTTTCATTGAGGAAGTTTCTATCTATGATGGGATTAAATCCATTCAGAAAATCGAAATGTTTCCAAAAGGATACTCTGTTTTGAAAGGAAAAAGTTATGGAGACTAGACAAATAGGAAGACCCACGATTCCAACATATATTCTCGTTCATTTGGGAAAGCCAGAAGAAGAGGCTGAAAACTTACAGATTTCCTTTATAGATTACATTAAAAATGTAGCTTGTAGTGAAATTTATCCTTCTTGGCCAGAAGAAGCCATCCGAAGCAATGTTTTGGTTCAAATTTCTTTTGCCCTGAACCGTATTTACAATGAGTGGTACAAGAGTAAAGGCTATGCTTTTGATATTACCTCGCTTCCTAGTTATGACCAAACCTTTAAAAAAGGAAGGGACCTATTCGAGAACATTTCTAAAATTGTCGATGAACTTTTTAACAATTATGTTGTCAAAGGAAATCATGTAGAGCCTTATTTTACAGAGTATTGTGATGGAAAGACGACACTATGTCATGGGCTTTCTCAATGGGGAACTGTGGATCTTGCAAAACAAGGGAAAACACCCTTACAGATTCTAAAACATTATTATGGAGAAGATGTCTCTATCATTCGAGATGCAAAAGTGCAAGAACCAATCGCATCTTATCCTGGGATTCCACTTAAATTAGGAGATGTTGGAGAACACATTCGCATGATCAAAAGACAACTCAACCGAATTGCCATCAATTATCCCGATCTTCCAAAACAAGATACCATTCACGAATATTTTGATGTACTTTTAGAACAAGCAGTCCGCAAGTTTCAAGAAATTTTTGATTTAGAAGTTACTGGAATTATCAATAAATCAACTTGGTATAAAATCAAATACTTGTATAATGCTGTTAAAAAGCTTTCGGATTTGTATACAGAAGGGGTTTCTTATACTGAAATTGAAATGAAATATGATTTGCAATTAGAAAAAGGGGATCAAGGAAGACATGTACAAGCGCTCCATTACTATTTAGGCGTTCTTGCATACTTTGATAAAAATATTCCTTCGCTTTCTTTAAATGCAATTTATGATGAGAACACCGTCCAAATGGTTCTTGCTTTTCAAAAAGAACATGGCCTAAAAGAAACAGGCATTGTCGATATTACAACTTGGAATCAATTAAAAGAAGCCTATCTGGAACTTCTTTCGCATTTACCAAAAGAGTTTCTTACCTATAAGGATGAGATTTATCCAGGCATTTCGCTTTCTCTAGGGATGGTCGGCGAAGAAATTACAACCTTACAGGAATTCTTATCCCAAATCCACAAAAAAAATCCAAACTTTCCACAAGTAGATGTTTGGAATTGCTTCGATACCAAAACAGAACAAGCCGTGAAAGAAATCCAGAAGCGATATGGACTAGAAGAAAATGGGCATGTTGGTCCTTTAGAATGGAAGTATATTGTAGCACTGGCAAAGGCATAAAGCATTTACTTTGGGATTTGTAAAATTTGTCCTGGAACTAAATTATCTTGTGTCAAATGATTTGCATCTTTTATTTTGTAGACTGGAATATGAAAGCGATTAGCAAGAAGAAACAGGTTATCTCCTTTTTGCACCCTATAAAAAAGTGGTGGGTAAGAAGTGTCAAACAAGATAGCTTCCTCTTCTTCTTTTGACATCGTATTAACAGCCTTTGGGACAGGAATCTGTAAAACCTGTCCAATAGTAAGAGAGGTTGACGCAAGATGATTGACAGTGATGATTTGGTTTGGAGTAACATTATAATTGGAGGCAATGGTATAAAGCGTATCTCCTTCTTTTACTGTATAAGAAATTGTATTCTCTTTTCCTCCTGGCACCAAAAGAACTTGTCCTTTTGAAAGTAAATCGTTTTCTAAATGATTGATATACTTTAAAGTGGCAACGGTTGTATTAAATCGTTTGGCAATGGTGTAAAGGTTATCATTTTCCTTGACAGTATACGAGTTATATTTAGAAAGCTCTTCTTTTCCATCTGGATAAGTGCCACAGATATCACTTCCAATATGAATTTCCTTAGTAGGTGGTAACATGAGTTTTTGTCCAACAGAAAGAAGCGTATTTTCCAAGTGATTTAATTCCATCAATTTTTCCACAGAAATGTTTTTCATTGCAGCTATCTTCTTTAGAGTATCTCCTTTTTTGACAATATAGACTTCTTCAGACATTCTCATTCTCCTTTTCTATTTTATTGTATGTAGAATGGCTTTTTTGTTTCTCTATTTTCCTAGCTTGTTTCATACAGTATAAAGAGGTGGGATGATGAAAAAGAAGAAAATTTATGTCTATGCGATTTCTAAAAATGAAGAAAAATTTGTAGACCGTTGGGTGCATTCCATGAAGGAAGCAGATGCAATCTATGTCCTTGATACAGGTTCAAGTGACAAGACGGTTTCCAAATTGAAAGAATTAGGCGTGCATGTTTTTGAAGAAGACATTACCCCTTGGCGCTTTGATGTTGCAAGAAACCATTCTCTAGCATTAGTCCCAGAAGATGCAGATGTTTGTGTTTGTACGGATTTAGACGAAGTGTTTCTTCCTGGATGGCGCGATACCTTAGAACAAATCTGGCAAGAAGATACGACAAGACTTGCTTACAACTACAATTGGAGTTTGGATGAAGAAAATCGTCCTTTAGTCAATTTTTATTTAGAACAAATCCATGCTAGAAAAAACTACCAGTGGACCCACCCTGTTCATGAAGTCCTTACCTATTTAGGAAAAAAGGAAGAAAAGAAAATAACCACCAACGAAATTACCCTCAATCATTATCCAGATCGTACCAAATCAAGAAGTAGTTACCTTCCACTTTTAGAGTTATCCGTTGAAGAAGACCCTGAAGATGATAGGAACATGCATTATTTAGGAAGAGAATATATGTATTATGGGATGTGGGAAAAAGCCATTACAACCTTGAAACGTCATCTTTCTTTAAAGAAAGCAACTTGGAAAGATGAGCGAGGTGCTTCCATGCGGTTTATCGCAAGATGTTGTGGAAACCTAGGCAAAGTAGAAGATGCAGAAAAGTGGTACCAAAATGCCATGAAGGAAACTCCTTATTTACGGGATCCTTACATGGAGTATGCCATATTTTGTTATGAACAGAATCGATATGCTGATATCATTTCTTACGTGGGAAAGGCGCTTCAAATTAGAAGCCATCCTAAAACTTACATTAACGAAGTATTTAGCTGGGACCATACCCCCTATGATTTACTCTCGATTGCTTTCTTTGCTTGCCAAGAATATGCACTCTCTTATACAGCTTGTAAAAAAGCACTACAAATCTCTCCTGATGACGAACGCCTTCAATCTAATTTAGAATCCATAGAAAAAAAGCTTTCCTAACTTGGAAGCTTTTTTCTTGCTTACTTTTTTCTAGGCGTTTCTAATTGTTCTAGAAAGTCTCTTGTGATTGCTTGAGATGTTTTCAATAATGAATATTGATTTAATAAAGAATAACTTCTATTTTTTATCTCTATTTTCTTTCTATGCCTGTTTTTTTCTGTAATAGTTTCCGCTTGTAATTTATCATTTACGGCATCACTAAACCACCGCATTCCAATTTCTTCAAGCAATTCAATTTGTTCTTTTGTAATATGGGATGTTGCTGCTCCTTTGTATGCTTGACGTTGCGTACCTATCCACATTCCTAAATTGGTTCCTTTTTCATCTTCCTCATAACCATTTACCGTTTTAAATTTTGTGGGAATCTCTAAATTTTTGTGATGTTCATAATAGGATTTTGCTAGTTTGTATTTCTCCATCCATTTTTTCATTGCTATATTATCCCACTGCATTCCGATTCCCTCAAGTAACTCAATTTGTTCTTTTGTAAGCTTTCCTATCTTTTTTCCTTTATAGGCTTGGCGTTGATTCGCTATCCACATTCCTAAATGGATTCCTTTTTCATCCTCCTCATAGCCATTTACTGTTCTAAATTTTGTGGGAATCTCTAAATTTTTGTGATGTTCATAATACGATTTGGCTAGCTTGTATTTCTCCATCCATTGTTCCATGGTATCTATATTCTCCCAACGCATTCCAATTTCTTCAAGTAATTCAATTTGCTCTTTCGTAATTTTTCCTTGGCCTTTTCCTTGATATGTTTTACGTTGTATACCTATCCAAGTGCCTAGGTTAATTCCATTTTCATCTTCCTCATAGCCATTTACTGTTTTAAATTTTTGTGGAATTTCTAAATTTTTATGATGTTCATAATAGGATTTTGCAAGTTTGTATTTCTCCATCCATCTTTTCATTCCTATATTATCCCACTGTATTCCAATCCCTTCAAGTAATTCAATTTGTTTCGCAGTGATTTTTCCTGTTCCTTTTCCTTTATAGGCTTGACGTTGTTTCACTATCCACATTCCTAAATGGATTCCATTTTCATCTTCCTCATAGCCGTTTACTGTTTTAAATTTTGGAGAAATCTTTAAATTTTTGTGATGTTCATAATACGATTTGGCAAGCTTATATTTCTTCATCCATTGTTCCATGGTATCTATGTTATCCCAACGCATTCCTATTTCTTCAAGCAATTCAATTTGTTTCGCAGTAATTTTTACTTCTCCTTTTCCTTTATAGGCTTGACGTTGAGTACTTATCCAAGCACCTAGCTTGATTCCATTTTCATCTTCTTCATAGCCATTGACTGTTTTAAATCTTTGTGGAATTTCTAAATTTTTGTGATGCTTATAATAAGCTTTTGCTAATTCATATTTGTCCATCCAAGTTATTGTAAGTCGTTCATTCATATAACGTACGATTTCAAATAAATCTTCATTCAACATACTAATCTCAAAAGAAGTATTCCCTAAACGATCCACTCTTTTTCTTTTAGTATGTTTCTTATTTGTTGCTTCTTTTCTTGTTTTGACTCTTTCCCCTAACTTATTTTCAAGTTCTTTAATAAAATCTATATTTCCAGCTAAATCAATAATTGTTGGGGCGAGCAACCTTTCAATGATCTCTTCCTTAGACTCCTTTTGTTTGATGAAAATCTCTCTTTTCCTACATAATTCTAATAACTCATGGACTGATTTAGATTTCAAAGTTTCATATTCTTCTTTGGTATTTCCTCGTACAGAAAGCGCTCTTCCAACCCATTCAAAAAAGACAATATCTGATTTGGTACTTCTTCCCATAATTACACCATCTATCCCAGGGGCATGCGTTCCTTCATTATACTGGTTGATTGCAAACATGATTCTTAACTTTTGATTTACTTTTCTTCCTGCTAGATCAACATCATTATAAAATGCTTTTCTGTTTTTGGTTCCTAATTCGCCCATTTCACTTGTGGTAAGATAAAATTCATAATCCTCTTCCCCAAGTCCCATTTCTTTTATCCAATTTCTTACTTCTTGCATGATGGTTTCCATATCATTTTTTCCTTCTAAAGCACCAATTGGACAGAAGTAAATATACTTTCCATCTTTCTTTATATTCGTTTTAAAGACTTCTTTGGCGCCTTTTGCTTCATGAAGCCTTTGTTTGACATCTTGTAATAATTTCGATATGGTTTGATACGCTTCGGATGTAGGATTTAAATGTTTTAATCTTTGTTCTATGGCATCTGTTGTCTTTTCTAAGTGAGTGTAAGCACTCTTATATATGGGTTTTGGAAGGACTCCATCTATCATAGCATCACATAAATCGTAAGTACTAACTACCCTGTTGGAAAATAATTCATCTTGATAAGGATTGATCATATCTCTTTCATAGCTGGTTCCCCTATCTCTTACTGTATAAGCTGTCATTCCAAGTACTTTGCTGTTTGGATGTGTTGTAACAAGTGTATTAACTCTTGCTCCCCATACAGGTGCTCCTAAATGTTGAAATTCATCAACGATTAAAATATCTGCCTCTAAACTTGCAAGCTCTTCTAAACTCATATTGATTAAACTTTGGTAAGTTCTAATTTCAAGATTGGGAAAATCTCCTTGTAAATCTAAATTTGGATTTTCTTCAATCGTTTCAAGAAGATGTTCTTTAATCGCATTAGAGGGTACCAGATATAAAATCTTTTTATCCTGATTGTCATAGCATAATTGCAAGGCAATATAACTTTTTCCAGTCCCAGTCGCATGAATAATGGCCGTGATGGTATTCACCTCTTGCTGTTTTTTTACTTTTTCATACCCTTCTATGTTATGTTCATATAACCCTACTTTTGTATAATCAGGCATTCTTATCATCCCCCTATTTTTTCAATGGAGATCTGTTTTTTTCCATGAACAACATGTTCTTTTAAGATTACGTTGTCGTTTTTCAAGATATAGATATTGGATTCGTTTTGTTCTTCTTCCACTTTGACAATTTTGTTGTCTTTTGTTTTTATTTTAAATCCAATTTGTATCCTAGCATCTTTCTGAGATGGAATATAAACTTCTTTTACAATCCCTACAACACTTTTCATAGAAACATCACTCCACAGTTAAAGTATAGCATATTTTTTACTTACTTTCATGAATAGGTCAAAGAAAAAGGGCTTACTTCTAGTTACCCTTTTTCTACAATACAACTTAAATTACATTTTTCCCTTTGTTTCTTTGAGGCCTTTCAAACCACCATTTTGGGCAAAGCCTTCCAAAATATTGGTTTTGAAGGAATGGGTTTTACTTTCTCGTCTTTTATAATCACGAATTCCAATTGTAATCATTTCATCCAAAAGGTCTGTATACTCTTTTCCTGCTGGATTCCATAAATAAAATGCTAGACTACCTGGAATGGAATTGATTTCATTGAGGTATACTTTCTTTTCTTTATCATCCACTAACAAATCCACTCTTGCAACTCCACTATTTCCGAGTGCTTTGAAGGCTTTGATGGCATAATCTTTTACTTCTTTGGCAAGCTTTTCGGAAAGATCTGCTGGAATTTTACGGTCTAAAGAAGCCATTCCTTTCGAACCTTTCCCCGAAAATTTAACGCCCAATTTGCCTTTGACTTTGGATGAACCAATATACTTATCTTCATATGTTAAAATATTGGACTTAGGAAAAACTTCTTCAATAACACTGGTTTCTTGGCTCTCATAATTTCCAAGAACACTGACATTGACTTCTTTTAAGTGCTGTACCATCTCTTCCACAACAATCTTACTGTCGTAGGCCATAGCATCCTCAATTTTTTCAATGAGTTCTTTTTCATCTTTACAGGTTCCAATACCAATACTACTTCCTGTCGTCGCAGGTTTTACAATCAAAGGATACTTTAACGTTGCAACTTTTTTAAGTACTTCTTCTTGTTCATTTTTATAATCTGTATCATAGAACCAAACATACTTTGTAATGGGCAGTTTTTCTTCCTTAAAAATAGCCTTCATATACACTTTATCTTGTCCAACAACAGAAGCATACACATTACTTCCTACATAAGGAACACCTACAGTTTGTAAATATCCTTGTAAAACACCATCTTCTACATTGGTTCCATGCGTAATTGGGAAGACGATATCTACTTCGCCAACTTCTTTTTTAAAGGCACCTGTTCCTTGTAAGATATAGCGTCCATCTTTCTCAAGCAAATGAACCTGTTTAGCATACTTCTTCAAAAGTTGCATATCTTGATAAATTTCGATATCTCTTAGTACCTCTCCAGTGTACCACTTTCCATCTTTTGTAATATAAATTGGGATAATTTCATATTTTTCCCCGTTCATTTTATTCATTGCTTGAATGGCAGAAATAATAGAAACTTCATGTTCTACACTTTTTCCCCCAAAAATAACACCAACTTTTACCTTCATAACACTCAATCCTCCCTACTCATTATATGTGTCTGGTAAATCGTTTTCAAATAAAGCATATATATCTTTTTTGGTTTTAAGGCCTCGAAGAAAGGTATATGCATCACGAACATCATTATAGACAACCACTTTTTCCATATCAAACTTTTTATTCAAAAGACCCTTTTCAATCGGTTTCGTCTTCTTTTCTCCAATTAACACAACATAGTCCGCAACAGAAGCGATCTGTTCACCAAAGATTTCATTGTATTCCTCTTCTTTTTCGCCTAACTCAACCATTCCAGGCGTAACGACCACCTTCACACCTGGCATCATTCCAAGCACTTTGCAAGCACTAGCTGCCCCTGTTGGATTTGAATTATAAGCATCATCAATTTGGTAGAAATTTCCAAGTTTTTTTAGTTCTAGACGGTGCTCCACTGGTTTGACAAGACGAACTGCTTGTTGCAATTTTTCAATAGAAATTCCAAATTCACGTCCCAATGCAAGACTTGCTAGAATGTTGTAGACATTGTGATCTCCTAACAACTTTGTCTCAAAAGCATACTTTTTCTTATCGCCTTTAAACGTAACATCAAACTTTGTTCCATGGGAAGAACACTTGATATTAGAAGCATGTACATCGACATCCTTAGATTCAATTCCAATCCACAAGATTTTACACGAATTCTTTAAGTCGTAGGATACTTGTTTTGGATCATCTTTATTTAAGACCCCCACTCCATCCAAAGGAAGCGATTCGATTAGTTCAAACTTCGTTTTCTGAATGTTTTCTTCACTTCCAAAGCTTTCTAGGTGTGCTGTTCCAATGCGCGTTAAAATTCCATATTTAGGATGAATCAAATCACAAAGTTCTTTGATTTCACCTCGTTTATAGGCTCCCATTTCGGCAATTAAGATATCATCAAATTTGTCTAAATGATTATTGATGGTCATAATGAGACCATACGGTGTGTTTAAGTTCCTTGGTGTTGGTCTTGCAATATATTTTATATTTAAGATGTCACTTAAAATGTTTTTACTGGACGTTTTTCCATAGCTTCCTGTAATACCAACAACTTTCAAATTGCTCATACCATGTAGTTTTTGAATGGCTTGTTTTTTAAAGTGATGATAAACATATTTTTCTACGGTATATTTATTGATGGTATTGGCAAGAAGAAGCACAAAGGCATTTCCATAAAGAAGAAGTGAAAAAAGAAAGGTACAAAGAGCGGTTGCTTTTAAATCGCCATAGAAAAGAAAGAAGCAAACAACAGGAATTAGATAAAGAATCGTTGTAGTTACAAGAAGTCGTTTTACTCTTGCAGTAATCACCAAAGGTTTCTTCTGTTGGTCTTTTTTTAAGTAACGATAGAAGATGACATCATAGCTTGCATAAAGAAAAGCAGTAAGAGCTAGAATCATTTGAAACAATGCCGTTGTATAGGCAAAAAACATGGCATCGCAAGCAAGAAGCAGCATACAAAGAAGATCAAGATGGAAGAAAAGCCTTCCATTTTTAAAGACCCACTTCAAGTAACGATTGTTTTCGTTATATAGATTTTGTTGTAACATATGAAGATATTTTTTTGTTTTGATAGCAACAGTTATGGCCATCATCATGAGTAATAGTATCATGGTCGTCATTTTTATCCCTCCAAAAATTTATCTAAAATGGCAAGTACACGTGGCAAGTTTTCCAAATAAGCATAGTGTGTTCCAGGTAAGACGATCAAAGCACCATCTTCCAACAACGCTTCTAATTTTTTGGCATCTTCTATCGGTGCTTCGCTATCTTGTTCTCCCCAAATAAGAAGGGTTGGAACTTTGATATTTTTCGCTTTGGAAGACAAATCCAAATTGACTGTATTCACTAAGATGTTTCGCATGATAGGTGTTGCATTCTTATAATCTGTTGAACCAATATGCTTTTTCATTTGCTCAGCAAAATTTCCTAGTAGAGGAAGTTGTTTTGCTTTCTTCAATAACTTTTCTTTCGTTGTAGGTCCCGTCTTCGCTCGTACACAAGGGGCACCGAAAAGAACAACTTTTTTAACTGCATACATAGAAGCATAGAAAATTGCAATTCTTCCACCAAACGAGTGTCCAATCAAAATGGGTGTTTTTACACCAACTTGCTCGAAGAATAGATGCAGGCATTCTACGTAATCTTCTAACTGCCATACAACATCAGGTTCCGTACTTTCTCCAAATCCTGGTAAATCTAGAATCGTAATGCGATACTTTTGGCTGAGTGGTTTTCCAAGTGGTTCCATCATGGCAATATTTTGTCCCCAACCATGAAGCAGTACAATATCTTGTCCCTTACCATATTGTATGTAAGAAAGTTCTACATTTTTCACACAGGCTTTCATAGATCCTCCTTTTATTAGTATACCACAATTCCTATAAACTGTTCGTATTTTCCTTTTATCTTTTAAAATAAGGAAAGTTGATTAGACTCTGGCAAATCCTTGATAATTCCCATTGCTGTCATTCTATCTGTAAGGGTTTTGGATACTTTTCCACGTGTTTGTAAATCTTCTTTAGAAAGGAATGGCCTTTTCGCCCGCTCTTCTACAATCGCTTGGGCCACTGCACCACCCAATCCATCAATAGTAGAAAAGGGTGGAATGAGTGTATTTTCGTGATTTTCATCAATTAAGAATTTGGTCGCATCACTTTTCTCGAGATCGATAGGTCCAAAGTGAATACCCCTTGCCGTTGCTTCTAAGGCAATACGAAGGGTTTCAATAATATTCGTTTCCTTATTGGTTGCTTCAAAACCTTTGGCAATTAAATCTTCTAATACCTTGCGAATCTCTTGTTCTCCTTTAATCATCGTATCAATAGCAAAGTCACTTACCCTGACAGAAAAATACGTTGCGTAGTAGTACAGTGGTTTATAGACTTTAAACCAAGCAATCCGAAGGGCGCTCATAACATAGGCGCATGCATGGGCTTTCGGGAACATGTATTTGATTTTATGACAAGATTCAATGTACCAAGAAGGTATGTTTGCTTTTTCCATCTTTTCTTTCCAACTAAGCCAATTTTCAGGCTCTTTACTGGCCTTTCCTTTTCGTACAAATTCCATGATTTTAAAGGCATCTTTTGGTTCCATTCCCTCGTTCATGAGTGTGACCATAATATCATCACGACATCCGATAACTTCTTTAAACGGAACAACGTTGTTTTTAATGAGTTCACTGGCATTTCCTGTCCAGACGTCTGTCCCATGAGAAAGACCTGAAATTTTAACCAGCTCTGAAAAGGTTTTAGGCTTGGTCTCTACTAACATTTGGATAACAAATTTCGTTCCTAATTCCGGAAGCCCTAACGTTCCTGTTGGACACAATATGTCTTTTTCACTGACTCCTAGTGCATCTGGTGTGCGAAGTAGAGAAAAGACTTTTTCATCATCCATTGGCAGTTTAGTCACATCAATTCCCGATAAATCCTGGAGCATTCTAAGTACCGTCGGATCATCGTGTCCTAGTATATCAAGCTTTAGTACATCTTGGTCAATGGCATGGTAGTCAAAGTGTGTTGTTCTCCATCTTGAAGTATTATCATCGGCAGGATACTGGAAAGGCGTAAAATCAAAGACATCCATGTAACCTGGAATTACGACAATTCCTCCTGGATGCTGTCCTGTGGTTCGTTTTACACCCGTGCATCCTAAGGCAAGACGCTCTATTTCTGCAGTACGCATATTGGGAATGTTGTGTTCTTCTAAGTAGCCTTTGACATACCCAAAAGCTGTCTTATCGGCAACAGTTCCAATCGTCCCAGCACGATAAACATTATCTACTCCAAAGAGTTCTTTGGTATATTCATGGGCTTTCCATTGGTATTCTCCTGAGAAGTTCAAATCAATATCAGGCACCTTATCTGCATTGAATCCTAAGAAAGTGGCAAAAGGCATATCTTGTCCTTCCTTGCCTAATTTCTTTCCACACTTTGGACAAATTTTATCTGGCAAATCATACCCAGAAGAATATTCTTTTCCGTAAGCCTCCCCTTTTTCATTTTCAAATTCGGAATATTTACAGTGATAGCAAAGATAATGTGCGGGGAGCGGGTTTACTTCTGTAATTCCCATCATGGTCGCAACAAAACTAGAACCCACAGATCCTCTTGAACCAACGATATAGCCATCATCATTAGAATGCTTGACTAACTTTTGGGCAATCAAATAAATGACATCAAAGCCACCCTTAATAATTCCAGTGAGCTCCTGGTCAATTCGCTCTTCAATGATTTTAGGAAGTACCTCTCCATACATAGCATGCGCTTTGCCATACACCAGTTCTTTAACGGTTTCTTCTGAATTTTCAATTTTAGGAGAGAAAGGAATTCCGCCGGTATCAATAATCACTTCAATGTCTTCTGCCATATCTAAGATTTCATTGGGATTGGTAATGACAATTTCTCGTCTTAGTTTTTCATCCAAGAAAGAAAAGTCAGAAAGCATCTCATCTGTTGTCCGAAAATGATTGGATGGAATTTCTGTAATTCCACCTCGTGCCAAAGGATGTCTACCTCCACCAGGCACTTTTTGGTTGACGATAATTTCACGATAAATCTTATCTTCTCTTAAAATATGATGGACATCCCCTGTTGCTACTATTTTTTTGCCTGCTTCGCGCGTTGTTCTGATAATTTTTTCAAGATGGGCTTGTAATTCAACTTGATTTCCAAAGTCTCCTGTTTCAATTAAGTGTTGGTAACACTCCATCGGCTGTACTTCTACATAATCATAAAATCTGATAATATTGGTCAGTTCTTCTTCGCTTTTGCTTTTTGCCTCTTTAAAAACTTCACTTTCATAACAGCCACTTCCTACCAAAAGGCCTTCACGCAACTGTTCAATTTTACTGCGGGTAATTCGAGGGGTCTTATAAAGGTATTCTGTATTGGCATACGAAATAATTTTAAACAAATTTTTAAGTCCCTTTTTGTTAAGCGCCAGCAAGTTAATGTGATGTCCTCTTCCAAATTTATAAATTTCTTTGGTATCTACTAACTGGTCTAACTCATTCATTCTGGAAATATTACGGTTATCTAGTTTCTTTAGCATTTTCCAAAAGACAAGGGCCGTTCCTTCCGCATCATAATCTCCACGATGGTGGGCACTTTCATCCCATGGGATTTCATAACGTTTCACAAGGGCAGAAAGAGAATGTCTTGCATAGCCACTATCGAGTGTTCTTGAAATTTCAAGGGTATCTAATACTGGGTTTTGAAAAGTCCCAAGATTATATTTTTGATATGCCATTTCCAAGAAAGAAACGTCAAACTTGGCGTTGTGTGCCACCATAGGTAAATCTCCAAACCAAGCAATAAACCGTTTTACTGCATTTTCTTCGTTGTCTTTATCTTGTAACATTTCATCCGTAATGTTGGTAACATCAATAATTTTTTGTGGTAGTTTTCTTCCAGGATTGATCAGTTCATCATAACGTTCTATAATTGCACCATCTTTAATTTTAACCGCTCCAATTTCAATGATCGAGTCAGCTCCACCTGCATTAAACCCTGTTGTTTCAAAGTCAAAAACTACATACTCTTGTTCCAACATGATGCCATCATTGGGACGAACGACAATATCCACACTGTCATCAATCATTAAAAGTTCAGTTCCATATAATACTTTAAAAGGTTCTTTTCCTTCTTCCAGTTTTTTGTTGTATCCTTTTACATAATTATACACATGAGGAAACGCTTGCGCTCCGTTATGATCTGTAATCGCAATTCCTCGATGTCCGAAGGCAATGGCTTGCTTTACAAGTTTTACTTCATCACAAACGCCATCCATTTGGCTCATCATTGTATGCGCATGGAGTTCCACTCTTTTTTCTTCCGCAGTATCGACAACTTTTTCCTCTTTCTTTTCAAAGGGGAGAATATCTCTTGCATTTAATACGAGCTCTTTTGAAAATGAGTCATTCTTTGTATAGCCACGAATTCGAAACCAGTTTCCTTGTTTAAGTACTTTACACAATCTTTGATATTCATCGGTATCCCTTACAAAAACTTTACAGTAAATACTATCGGTATAATCTGTCAATTTAAGGGTGATGATTTTAAAATCCGAACGACTCGATTCAAAGTAGTCCACACCAAAAGCAAAGGCTTCTACAATGATATTGTCATCTTCTCCTTGAATCGCAGAGATAGAAAGTGCATTTCCATCAAACTTTCTTCCTAATATACAACCTTCTTCTACACTTTGCTTTGCTCTTGCTTTTCTTGGATAACTGTTCGTTGATGAAGGTGCTTGTTTTATCGTTGCATCTTCCTTAGATGCTGCTTTTTTTTGGAACATTTCTAAATCTACTTCTAAATCTTTTTGAATCAAAGAACTTATATTTTCATCGCTATGGGAAATTACAATTGGAATTTCTTTTCGATATCCAAATTTGGCATACTCTTTTTCAATTTCCTTCTGTACTTCTTCTAATCGAAGTGCCTCTACCTTATTACTTGCTACCAACACAAGTTCTCCATCTTCTTCCTGTAAACTAGAAAGATACCGCTCTTTATATGGGAGTTTTTCAATTTTATCTAACACTTCAGGAAAGCCCTCTAGCAAGGGTTTTACATTTCCTTTTTTTACCTCATAGTAAAAAGTCACATCTTTTTCGGTTAAATTTTTCTTTAAGGCATCCATTTTTTCATACAAAAAAACAGGAAGAAATTTTTCCAAATCAAGAAAGATGACCCATGAATTTTGATTTCTTGAGACAACGATTTTCTTGAGTTTTGCTGTTTCAAAAAGAGGATAGTATTCTTCCTCCAATTGTAGTTTCTCTAATAAAATCTGTAATTTCTGATCCATACTACCACTTCCTGCTACAAAATTTCTAACTCTGCTATTTTTACAATTCTCTTTTGGTTTCTTATACAAAAATCAATAAAGGTATAAAGGTCTACCTTTGCAAGTGCCTTTTCATAGGTATAGGCATCTAAATCAAAAACGATTTTGTCTCGCATCATATAATTCAAACATTCTTCTTTACTGGCACCTAAATACATTAAAAAATATGGATAAATTTGTCTTTTTAGAAAAGCAAGAGAACTATCACCACGTAAATACTGACTTTTTAAAGAAAGTCTTGTATAAAGCTCATTTTCAATGAGTAATTCCACAATCGCAGTTACAATTTCGTGATATTCGCTTTGATAATCTTTCAATTCATTTTTTAAAACAGAAGAAATAATCTCACAAAGTATTTCTAAGGGATCTTGATTTTCTTTTGCTTTTCCCCATGTGATGCTGTTTACTCTTTTCCCTTTACCGCCTTCTATATCAACCACTTCTAATTTAGGATGAACGACTAAAACGTGATAAAGTCGTATGTCCATCCGTAACAGTTCTTTTAGTTCTTTTAATATTTGTTTCTTATTCTGATCCCAAACTTGCATGAGTGAAAGACGAAAAGCTTCTGTTTCTTCATAAATTTTAGGATAGACCTCTATTTTTTTTACCATATCATAGACCGTATCATCAGATGGAATATAGTTTTTTACATCTTTGAGCAAATTTTCTTTTTCCTTTTCCATCGCATGATAATTCTGTCGATAATTTTTCCACAAATTTTGTTTAAAAGCATGAATTTCAGGGTTCATAGAAGCTTGAAATAATAAATTCCATATAAGAACATACTCATTCAATACAAACTTTAAATTCATGATCGTCATCCCCTGCCTTTACCACTATCATTACTATACCATAATTCCCCTTTTATCGCCAAGAAAAAAGCTCCTATTTCTAGAAACTTTTTACAATAAAATAAGCACCCACTATAACAACTGCCATTAAAAGAAGAAGTAAAAAGATTTTGAATATCAGGAATCCTTTCGATTCTTTCATCTCTTCATCCATTTCCTCTTCCATATCAAAATCTTTATCCGATAAATCCATAGATCTTGTGTAGAAGGAAGAATCCATATCCTTAATTAATCTTTTATCCTCAATACCTTTCAATTCTTTTTCTTCTATCGTTTCCTTAATAGGAGCTTCTATTTTATCTTGCACGGAAGTAGCCATCAAATCAGAAAGCAAATCATCATTTTCTAGATCATCCTTTTTCGCATCCTCAATTTCTTTTCGTAAATTGTGAGAGGTGATGGTGTTAATTAATTCTTGAATTTCTTCTTCCTCTTCTTCGACAATTGGTTTTGCTTTTTGTTTTAGCGAAGCTCTTTCTTTCTCATTTATACTGGTTAAAATATTGTACTTCTCATTTTTTAGATTTCTTTTCTTTTCCTTTTCATCTATACTCGTTCTTTCTTTTTTAGCTTGTTCTAGAATATGATTGATATCATAAACTCTTGCATCACTTAAATCATAAAGCGAATTGAGCGCTTGTAGTTCACGTTTCGATTCCCGTTCTTCCTCCAAAAATAAATTTCCATATTCTTTCGCTTGGTGATATCCTTCTCTCGTTTTCGCACTCTGTTTCACTTGATCTAAGGAAATCGCTGGGATTTCTCTTGCAATCGTTGTATATTTCATTGTACTACCCAAATCCTGATACAACGCTTCATTTCTTGAAAGGCGACTCATTTTGTTAGATGTTGCGTTTTGTTTTTCATCTTGGTAGCGATCCATACGACTCTTCATTTTATCACCTTCCTATCATCATTATCATAGCATACATTATGCATTTTGGCAAAAGAAAGAAAAGGAAAGCTGTCTAGTATTTCCTTTTCCACAAATAAAAAGGATGAAACCTGATAAAAACACATGCACATCCTTTTTTCTTATCTTTGGCTAGATAATTTTACTACTTACAAAATACCACTGGTTTGTCGTCTTATCTAATTGATATGTCTGCGTTATCGTGGATGCTTGATTTAGATAATTATCGACTGTTATACTGCCATCAATCACACCATTTGTGATAGAACTATCAGGAAAGGCGATGGTTTCTAAGAGCGTTGTTTTCGCTGGGTCCTTATAAACATGGAACGTTAAGTAATTCTCTTGCGCTATATAAATTGCTTTTTCTTCTAGAGTAATGGTGTCTCCTTTTTGCGTTGCTTTATTGATTTTCCTATTCACAATATTGGGTTGAGGTCCTCTAGAACCTCCCACTCCTACAAATCGTACTTTGAATGTATTCGTGTTCGAATCATAGGAATCTATACCCATTCCACTTCCTCCAAGATTAACATTTGCTAAAACATAAGTATTTCCAACCAAAGCATTCTTTTCTAAGGTTACTCCGTTTCCAAAATAAGTTTTCAAATGATTTTCCAATAGATCTGCTTGCAAAGTATAATAAAAGTCTCCCCACTGGCTTGTTTCTTGTGTTTTTACAAAGTCACTTTCTTGCAATCCAGATACACTAATAGATGCCAATTCCGCATTGGTAAAACTTTGATAGCCGTTTTCTCTATCCTTTTCATAGATTTCGTTCTTTAATGCATTATAAATCGTGATAAATTTTGCATCCGTTAACGAAAGCGTCTCTTCCTTTTCCTCTTGTTTCTCATCCTTAGTAGAATCCTCTACTCGTTCTGTTTCTTCTCCTGTCTTATTTTGCAAGATGATTCCTCTATCATAAAGCAAATATCCGATCATTCCTAAAATTAGTAGTATGAGTAAAATAATAATTACTGTACTCCCAGATGATTTCTTCTTGAATGGCCTCATTTCTTCTTGGCTATTGACATGATAATCGTCCATAATGCACCTCTTTCTATCTTTTTTTCAGTGTACCATACCAAGAAATTTTTGTACATCATTTCACGAAATATCTAGACAAGTGATTGTAAACTTTTCATGCATCGCGTATAATGGAGATAGAAAGGAAGGCAGTATGAAAGTTAAAGTCAATCAAGATGCTTGTATTGGTTGTGGTGCTTGTGCATCGATTGCCAGTGAAGTATTTGAATTAAATGAGGAAGGTCTTTCTGTTGCAAAAGAAGAAACGGTGAAAGAAGAAAACCAAGAAAACGTAAAAGAAGCAGCAGATTCTTGTCCAACCAGTGCGATTGAAGTAGAAGAATAGCTACTTCTTTTTTTATAAAACTATTTTAAACCGTAGACTTTGGAAACTTCTTTTGGGGTCAGTGTCCGATATTCACCACTTTTAAGCCCTTTTGTATCGAAAAAACCATACTGTTTTCTTGTTAATTTGATTACATCAAACCCAACCGCTTTGAAGAGTTCTTTGACTTCATGATTTTTTCCTTCTTGAATGGTAATTTCTACGAAAGAGGTTTGACTTTTTACGTCCACTTTTTTGAGTTTAACCCGAACAGGTGTAATCACATCTTTTCCAAGTATAACCCCATTTTTCAATGTTTTGATGGCTTCTCCTTTTATGATGCCTTTTAATTTTGCAAGATACACTTTTAAAACACCATTTGAAGGATGCATTAAACGATTGGCAAATTCTCCATCATTGGTTAAGAGAAGTACACCTGTCGTGTCATAGTCAAGGCGTCCTACTGGATAAATTCGTTCTTCGCAAGGAATCAAATCTACCACACTTTTTCTTTGTTTCTCATCCTTTGTTGTCGTAATCACACCACGAGGTTTATTGATGAGAAAATACACTTTTTTCTCTTTGGTCAACAATTTTCCATCTACCATAATTTCATCTTTGGAAGATACTTTGGTACCAAGTGTAGTCACTGTCTTTCCATTCACTTTTACATTTCCATTTAAAATCAATTGTTCTGCTTTTCTTCGCGATGTAATTCCACTTTGTGCAATTACTTTTTGTAGTCGTTCCATACTTTTCCCTCTTTTTCTCATCTATCATAGCATGGAAACAAAAAAAAGG
This sequence comes from uncultured Bacilli bacterium, assembly GCA_947627225.1. GTDB lineage: Bacteria > Bacillota_I > Bacilli_A > RF39 > UBA660 > CANQVB01. Next base: position 1,137 of record CANQVB010000019.1, on the reverse strand, counting down.
AAAGGATGGTTATATGATGTATAGCAGTCTTAATTTGAAAAAACAAACGGATTTTCTGGTGTACCATCTCCTTGGGAGAATTTAACATTAGATGATAGATAAACGACTGGCATTACCATGCGTACCGTATCAATGGCATAGTTGTAGGCGATATAACCCTTATAGCCGAAAAGGAACACGCCATTGGAATCGCCTGTATAGGAAGTTATGGTCCATGGATTATAACGACTGTCATATAACCAATCGTTTGTTGCACAGTCTGTTGCTTGATTCCAGAGGAAAAGTTCTTTCATCAAACAGTTTTCTCTGTTTATTGTACTTCCTCCTCCTGTCGCATATCCATAATCTGATGGATACATTAAACCAACTTTTCCTATCCAATTTGTTTTTCGATTTTTATATATATTTGTTCCTCGTTCCCTCTCATAAAACATTTCTATTGTTACATCATTGTAACTACTACTTCCCCCTAAGTACCATTTCGTATCTCCTATCATCTTCCTTGCTTCTTCATTTAGTCCCGTAGTACTAAAATCACAGGCTTTTGTTCCATTGTTTTCCCCATATGGACATTGCCCACTTTCTTGGTTCCAATAAAGACTTCCTTTTCCTCCTGATACAAGTGAATTTTCTTCATATCCTGGATTTAATAACATCATTAATCTTGAATCTGTCCAGTCATTACTTCCATTAATTGATATTGATGAACCTGTTCCAATTGGTTTGTTGTCCCAAGATATTCCATTTCCGCCATCACTTGCTTGTAAAGGGTCTTTTCGTATTAGTTTGATTCTCTTCTCTTTCTTTCCATTTCCATTTTCTACTGTAAAGATTCCGATGATTCTCCATTCGGCATCTTCTCCATTAAATGTCACATAGTTATTGGGGTCTTTTCCTATGTACCTATAATCTTTTAGTTCTTCTGCTGAGTATCCTGTTTGTTGAACTCCCGCTTCATGACTAAATTCATACATGTTCTTTTTTTCTGCTTCACTGCTATTTTCATAGGTTTTGTTATTTAAATACTCATTCATTAATTTGCTCGTTGCAAGTTCTCCTCGTAGTTGACTTGAATAAACTGCTACCTTACTTTGATAGGTTTTTCCCATTTCACTATTGGGTGTCTTCTCATCTAAC
>CANQVB010000018.1 GCA_947627225.1 uncultured Bacilli bacterium | reverse complement strand
AAAAGTCATCAAAGACCACTCGACCATTGGAATTGTTGTCGCAACAGATGCATCGATTGGAGAGTTTACAAGAAGTATTATGAAGAAGCAGAAACGAGAGTCATTGAAGAGTTAAAAAGTATTGGAAAACCATTTATTGTCCTTTTAAACTCAACCCATCCTACGCTGCCTGAGACAGAAAGACTTGCAGAAAGCCTTCACGAAAAACACAATGTACCCGTACTTCCAATGAACATTGACTCCATGACAGAAAAAGATATGTACAATATTCTAAGAGAAGCGCTTTATGAATTCCCTGTTTTAGAAGTAAGAGTCAACATGCCAGAGTGGATTGCGATTCTAAATCCAAGCCATCCGTTAAAACAAGACTACATCAATGCCATTCGAGAAAGCGTCTTTGAAGTAGATAAACTGCGGGATATTGAACATATTACAGATCATTTTAAAGAATATGATAAAATTGAACGTGCTTATTTATCGGATGTCAATCCTGCGACTGGAATCGTAACGATTGACTTAATCGCACCAAGTGACCTTTACAATGAAGTCTTAACTGACATTATTCAAATTGATGTCACCAGTAAAGCAGGACTTTTATCCTTATTTCAGGAATACAATGAAGCAAAACGGGAATATGATCAAATTAAATATGCACTTAAAATGGTCAAACAAACTGGATATGGTGTTGCAACCCCTACGTTAGAAGATATGAAATTAGATAATCCTGAAATCATTAAACAAGGTCCAAGATATGGTGTCAAACTAAAAGCAGTCGCACCCTCTATACATATGATTCGGGTGGATGTCAATTCAACTTTTGAACCAATCATTGGAAGCGAGGTACAAAGTAAAGAATTGATTGATTACTTAATGCGGGATTATGAGAAAGATCCAACGAACATTTGGAAAAGTGAAATCTTTGGTCGAAGCTTGGATAATATTGTTCAAGAAGGAATTCAATCCAAAATTGCTATGATGCCAGATAACATCCGGTATAAATTACAACAGACACTCACCAAAGTGGTCAACAAAGGATCTAACAACATGATTGCAATTGTCTTATAAAGAAGAAGATTCTCTTCTTTTTTTTATGAAAGTGCCTTTCTGAATCGCTTCCGTATATTCTTGCTTGGAAATTCGTTCCACTTGTTCACAACACTTCCATAGTGAACAAATAGATGAACTTAAGCCATAGAAAAAGCCCTCAAAAAAAGTACAGTTCGTTCGAAAAAAATCTACATCCTTAGAACGAATATAAAAAGGAAGATGATAAAGCTCTATGTGAAAATCCACCGTTTTTCTATAAAAATATTTTTCGATACACTCGATTTCAAAAAGAGTCCCCATCGGATTGGTTGTTACAGCAACAAAGTAACTTCCTGTTTTAAAAAAAGAAAACTGTTTTTGAATTCTTCTTAAAAAAGATTTTAAAGATTCAATGGTATCCCACTTTCTTTTCCCTGGCAAATAAATTTCAAATTGATTTTCTCCCATCTTTTTTAAGTTCATGCAAGTCACCTATTGTAATGTATGCAAGCAAGAGAAAAAGAGAAAATGCATTTTTTGATGGCGAACAAAAAAAGAAAAGATTTCTCTTTTCCTATAGTGTATCTACAATTAAATTATCAATTTTTTGAAGAATTTCATCTCGACCACGTTTATCAACACTCGAATAAATAACAAGGTCATCTCCCATGACTAAATCAAGGGTATCCAAAAGAAGTTTCTTTGTCTTCTCAAATTTACTCGCTCCTACTTTATCCGCTTTCGTCGCAACAACAGTCACTGGAATATTATAGTACTTTAAAAAATGGTACATTAACAAATCATCTTTCGTGGGTTTATGTCGAAAATCAATAAGCATGAAGACCCGTTTTAAATAAGGCCTTTTTTCTAAATATTCTTCTATCATCAGACCAAATTTCTCTTGTTTCTTAAATCCTACTTGCGCATATCCATATCCTGGGACATCAATTAAATAAAACATGTTATTCACTTGATAAAAGTTAAGGGTTTGTGTTTTTCCAGGATGTGCCGAAATATAGGCAAGATTCTTTCTTCCCAAAAGAGAATTAATAAAACTACTCTTTCCTACATTACTGCGCCCCACTAATAAAAACTCTGCTTTTCCATCTTCTGGATATTGACTTCGTCTTGTGGCCATACAAAAAAGCTCACTCGATGTTATTTTCATTTTCTCCACATCCCTTGATATAATTTTTACAAACTGTATCTAAATCTTTTAAAAGGAGTTCTGCTTCCTCAAAGCAAGAAACTCTAGCTCCTGCCGCAAACATATGCCCCCCACCATGATATTTTTCAGCAACTTGATTGATGATGGGACCACGAGATCGGATATTGATACGAATATTTTCGTTTTTCACATCCTCCGTCGCAATCACCCAAACAAGAATTTCCTCAATAAAATTGAAGTCATTAATCATGTTTCCACCCGAAGCGCTATCTGCTTTGAATTTGATAATTTGTTCGTTTGTTAATTGAATATAGGCAAGTCCATTTTCTGTTAAGTTTAAATTTTCACCAATATATCCTTGCAATCTCAACTCTTTAATAGGTCGCATGTATAAATCGTTATACACATCTGGTAAAGAAAACGGATACTTTTTCAAATAGTAAGCCACCAAAGAAAAAGTAGAATCTGTTACTGTATTATATAAAAACCGATTGGAATCAGAAGCCAATCCACTATAAAGGGTTCGTGCAATTTGACAATTGCAGGGAAGATGCATCTTCTTTAAAAAATCCATTAAAATTTCACAAACAGAACTCTTTTTCTCATCAATATATTCGATCTTTCCAATGGATTCAATAAAAGGATGATGATCGATTTTCATGATAGCATTTGCATCTTCTACATAGGGAAAATCTATCCTTTTTTTATCAGGAGTATCGAGTACAATTAAAAGAAAGTTATCATATTTCTCTACTTTGTCTAAAGTACCTAATGCCGCAAATCTAGTGCTCCCATTTCCAACCGCATCGATTTTTTTCTTTGGAAAACGAAGACGCAAGCTATCTCTCAAAGCAAGTTGACCACAAAGAGCATCTGGATCCACACCAATATGTCTTGCAATCACGATTGTATCATATTTTTTTATTTCGTTTAAAATTTTCCGATACATGATATTTACATCCTAACTCTGTTCAATGATTCGAAGGGTCTCAAGTGCAATCATCAATTCCTCATTGGTAGGAACTACATAAACCTTTGCAATAGAATCCTGTCCTGTAATTTCTTTCAACTCACCACGGAAATTATTTTTCTCTTTGTCCATAGTAATGCCAAGTGGTTTCAATTTTTCTAGGATATGTTCTCTAAAGGAAATTGCATTTTCTCCTAATCCTGCTGTAAAGGCCAGTACATCACAACCACCCAGTTCAACATAATATTGTGCGATATAGTTGACAATACTATTTACCAACATTTTATCAGCAAGCACACACCGTTCATTTCCTTCTTCAATTCCTTTTTCAATATCGCGATGATCACTTGCAATTCCAGAAATTCCAAGAAGTCCAGAACGTTTATTCAAAACATCAACGACTTCTTTCGCATTTAAGCCTTCTTGCTCCATAACATAAGGAATAATAGAAGGATCAACATCTCCTGAACGAGTTCCCATCACAATGCCAGCAAGCGGTGTAAATCCCATTGTGGTGTCTACACATCTTCCATTTTTTATCGCTGTAATACTGCCACCACTTCCGATATGGCAAATAATCGCTTTAAATTCTTTTGTTCCTAAAATTTCACTGAGCTTTTGCGTCACATATTGATGACTTGTCCCATGAAAGCCATATTTTCTAACTCCGTACTTTGTATACCATTCGTAAGGAACAGGATATAAGAATTTCTCTTCCGCCATCGTTTGATGAAAAGCAGTATCAAAAACGGCTACCATTGGAACATTAGGAAGTGCTTGCCTCACGGCATTGATTCCTAATATATTTGCTGGATTATGCAAAGGCGCTAACGATTTAAAGCGGTCCACATCTGCAATGACTGTTTCCGTAATGAGAACACTTTCTTTATAAACATCGCTTCCATGAACCACACGATGTCCTACTCCTTCGATTTCCTCTAAGTTTTCAAGAATCCCAAGTTTAATCAAACGATCTAAAAGAGTCTCAACTGCGACAGTATGATTGGGCATCTCGACTTCTTCAACAATCTTTTCCCCTTGATATTTAATTGTATAAAAACTGCCTTCTAAGCCTACTCTTTCGAAATATCCAGATGCAATACTTTCTTTGGTATCCATCTCAAAAAGACTAAACTTTAAGGAACTACTTCCCGCATTAACAGACATAATTTTCATAAAATCACCTTTTCCCTTTCTTTTCCATTATAGTAAAGAATGCGTTAGAATGCAAGAATAAGCAAAATTTAGGACAAAGAAAAAGAAGTCAATCTTCTATTTTCTCCACACACTTTCCCTCTCCGGGATTTTTTCCTTTTTGGTAGATTTCATCTACAACACTACAAGAAGTTTTTGTAATTGCATCTTTCAAATATCCCCCTAGCACATTCACAATTCCGATAATAATAACAGAAACAAGCGCAATAATAAGAACATATTCTACAAGGGCCTGCCCTCTTTGATTTCTTTGCACAAAACCACAATCCTATTCTAAATTCATTTTTTTCTATCAAAAGTTTCTACTTACTCATTTTTTTGAATAGAAAGTGTTCCTGTTTTTGGAAGGGTGACTTGTAACACGTTTTCTCCCAGTACTTGGCTAGGAATTTCTATCCAAGTTGTCCCATCATAGAACGTTGTCGTAACGGAATCATTTTCATGCAAATCAGGAACAGAAAACTTAACCACTGCATTTTGGTAAGTTGGGGATAGCACAACATCATAAAGTAAAGGTGGTAAATCTGTTGCAATGGTCATAGGTTGGTCACTTGGAGTAACCTGTAATTTCCCTTCCAATAAGCTAGGCTCAATCACTGTTTCACTGGCACCATCTACTGTCTTTAAATCCGCCTGTAAGATAGAAAGAGAAGTTGTAGCAGTTGCAGCATGCTGTTCCTTTCCATCCACAACTAACTTACCATGAAAATGGGTTCCCAAAACGTCATTCCCTGCTGTAGTAGAAATCCACATTCTAACATCAAAAGTTTTTGTGGCACCAGCTGCCAAAGTTCCAGTTGCAATGATATAACTTTGGGAAGTAGAATTGTACTTTGCTGATAATAAAGCAGCAGTCCCACTATCAACAGAAATTTTAATAGCAGTCTTAGGCATTTGTTTACTTGAGCATTTATCAGAAGTGATCATATCTTGATCATCCTTGATCGCAACGGTATAGGAAGCAGAAAGCGTTCCTGAATTAGTCAGTGTAAATCGATAAGGTTTCGATTTACCACCATCTGCATCGCTCATAGGATAAGCACTTGCCAAAGTAAGTGTATCCCCATAAGCAGTCCCACTGCTAGTAGCACTATAAGTGATATTCAAATTTCCTACAGAAACTTGATTATAATTGGTAGACTTTGAAAAAGAAGTAAAAACAGAAAACGCACTTCCCATAGAAACAAGTAACACACCAAAAATAGAGATTGCTGTTAAAAGAAGTTCTCGTTTCACTAATTTGGTCAATTTAAATGTTTGCGTGTTATTATCTACATCTGGCTTTTTGTATTTTTTACGATTTCGAAAGCTTGCCATAGAATCACCCTTTTTTATATAAACTCTTCTAGAATAAATTATAACAAAATTATATTGTTTCTACTAGACCCTTTTTTATTTTTTTAAATTTTTAAAACATAACACCCTAAGTTTTCTTATCAGAAATATTTTTCATTTTAAAAAAGATAGGTCTTTTTTGACCTATCGACTAAGTTATCTAAAACTATTTATTAGTATAACTTCCGCTTACTTGATTTAATCCGTTTTGAACTAAACGACGAGTGATTTCACCACCAACTGATCCGTTGGCACGAGAAGTAGCATCTGGTCCAAGATTTACACCGAATTCATTAGCGATTTCGTATTTCATCTTATCGATAGCTTGTTTAGCTCCTGGAACTCTCATTTTCATTGAACTAGAGTTTTGGCTGTTCATTTCTTTCACCTCCTACACTAATAGCTTGCGAAGAAATGAACGATTGATACTGGTAATTTATTCCTATAAAAGATTTTCAAATTCTTTTTCTTTTTGGGAATTTACTTTGATAACAAATGTATTTTGAATGACTTCTTCTAAAATTTTTTCAAAATCTAAAGCATCTTCGATTTCCATACATGCTTCTTTTGTAGGATTGATAATAGGATGCTTCGGAACAAAAACAGTACAACAATCTTCATAGGGTAAAATGCTTGTTTCATAAGTGCCTATTTTCCTTGCTATTTCCATGATTTCTAGTTTATCAAGACAGGCGACAGGACGAATCACAGGAAGTGATGTGACTTGGTTGATAACTTCCATCGAAGAAAGTGTTTGACTAGCAACTTGGCCAATCGATTCTCCATTGATAAAGCACTTCGCATGCTGCTTTTTACATAATGCCTCCATAATTCGATACATCATACGACGCATAATCGTAATCGTATATTCCTTTTTCCCTTTTTTATAAATTTCTTCTTGAATCTTGGTAAACGGAACAACATGAAGCTTTATTTCATTTTGATACTTAGCAAGAATCCGAGCAAGAGAAATCACTTTTTCACGTGCTTCTATGGAAGTATGAGGAAGCGCTTCAAAATAGACTGCTTCTAACTTAATTCCTCGTTTTTGCGCCAAATATCCAGCAACAGGAGAATCGATTCCACCACTTAACATTAAAAGTCCAACACCTTGAACCCCAACTGGATATCCTCCAAGCCCGGCATAAGAATGGGTGTAGATAAAGGTTTGTTTTTCACGAATTTCAACAGAAATGAAAAGATCTGGATGATGAACATCTACTTTTTTTTCTTTCAAATTTTTTAAAAGATGTGCCCCTAAATCCCTTGCAAATTCCATAGAAGAAATCGGAAATTTCTTATCACTTCTTTTGACTTCTACTTTAAACGTTTTAAAGCTTTCTTCTTTTACAAGCTGATAAACCTCTTCCAGAATTGCATCTTTTTGTGACGCAACTATTGTAGCAACCGTAAACGCATGAATACCAAACACACAAGAAAGTTTTTCAATTGCCTTTTCTAAATCAGCATCCTTAACAAAAAGAAGCATCCGAGATAAATCTTTTTGAATATGGAATGAAACATCTTGAAGCGCTTCTTGGATTCTTTGCTCTAACACTTGAATAAAGAAATTACGATTTCCTTTTTTTGTTGTTAATTCACCATATTTAATTAAAATGACTCTCTCCATTAGTTTGCTCCTTTCTTTAGATTTAATGCATCTAAGGTTTCTTTTAAAATTTTTAAAAATTGTTCTACTTCTTCGATTGTATTTTGATAAGAAAAACTAATTCGAAGGGAATGAGACGCAATTTTTTCGCTTTTTCCTAAGGCAAGCAACGCATCACTTGCACCACTTTCTGAACAAGCCGTCTTTGTAGAAAGATAAACTTCTCTTTGGGAAAGTGCATGGAGAAGTGTTTCTGGTTTTGTAAAAAGAACACTAAAATTGATGATATAGGGACTATTTCCTTCATCATGATTTAAAACAACTCCCTCCATTTGTGATAAGCCATCTAGCAGTCTTTGTTCCAACGCTTTTGCATGCTGATACTTTTTTTCTAAATCAAACAAAGCAAGGCGAAGCGCTTTGGCAAAAGATGCAATGGACGCAACAGAAGGCGTTCCTGCTCGAAAAGGGCTTTGACTTTTCCCTCCAAAAATAAGTGGCGTTAAATGGACAGATTCCTTTTTAATAAGACAACCACTTCCTTTAAGGCCAAAAAACTTATGGGCACTACAACTAAACAAATCAATTTTTTCTAAAGAAATTGGAATTTTTCCAACACTTTGTGTTCCATCCACATGAAAAAATGTTTTTGGATAATCTTGTAAAATCGTGCCTATTTCATCAATATCTTGTATAATACCAACTTCACTATTCACATGATGAATGCTAACCAGCAACGTATCTTTTTTGAGTTGTTCTTTTAAATCCTTTAAATCTATCTTCCCATCTTCTTGTAATTTCAAAAAACAAATTTCCACACCTTCTTTCGCAAGGTGTTTCCATAAGACACTTAAAGAGGAATGTTCCAAAGGCGTTGTTAAAATTCTTTTCTTTCGGTGTGGGTAACTCTTGAGTAGTCCCTGCACTGCAAAGTTATTGGATTCACTGGCACAAGAAGTGAAAATCACTTCGGAAGCTTTGACATCAAACAAAGTAGCAACTTGTAAAGTGGCTTCCTCCATCAATTTCTTAGCCTGATGTCCACGCGCATGAAGGGCATTCGGATTGGCTCCAAATTGTTGTGTGACTTGAACAAAAGTATCCAACACAGCACGATCTGTCCATGTCGTCGCAGCATTATCAAAATAAATCATAGTATCCTCCTTTTTCTTGCCCTATTATACTCTTTTTACAAAGAAAAAGAAAGCCATTTACTTTCAGTACTGTAATTTCTTAACCAGTTTTTCACTTCGATACAATTTTTTACGCACCAATTTATATGAAGACGGAATTTCTAAAACTGTCTTATAGGTTGTATTATGACTTTGATTAAAAAGTTTTAAAAATAAGTCTCGTTCTAGAAATTGTTGATACTGCTTCGTTCCATCCACTTCATAGTTATAAAATGTTTTAGAAACTTCCCCTTCTCCTTCTTTTTTTTCTTTCCAAGGGGAAACTTGATAAATGAAAATATTATCTTCTAAAGATTGCGACTTTATCAAATAAGATCCACAAAGAAGACTTACTTTTTTCGCTTCCTTTTCAAAAAGCACTTTGGATTCAAAAACATCACAATAATCTTCTCCACCAAAAGGATTTTTCATCATAGTTAAAAACCCATCTTCTACCAGTTCTTTCATATAAACAGTTTCTCTATCTTCTAGCGTTTGATAACGAATGGCATTTACACGCAATACTTGCGCATCATACAGGAAGACCCGATATCTTTCTTTTTCTTGAGACTGAATCACCATAGAGAATAGAATCCAAGATAAAACAAGGCAAACAAGACAGACCGTTAAAAACTCAAAATTGCTAAAACCTCTATTTTTCATAAAGAGAACGTACCTTTCTTGCTATGTTTTCATCCACCATTTTTAATGTTTTCAAACTGACAGAAAGGCTCGCCTTGTAATCGCCCTTAAAAAACAACTGGCTCGCTTTATCTAACCCTTGCCCAACTTCATTATGAAGCAGGCGAAAACGATTTCCATAAACAATTGTCCATTCAGAAAGCTTTGCAGTATAAAGCATATCATCCGTCGTTGCCAACAACTTAAGAACAAGATCTCTTGCTGTATCGACCCTTGTATTCAAGGTTTTAATTACAATAGGTTTTTTAGAAAGTTCTTTCACAACTTCTAAAATAGCCTCATTTGCTTCTTGAAGTTCTACAAAATAATGATCACTAATCAGTGGCAACTTAAAGGTACGCATCTTTGTTTTACACTCTCTTAAGAGTTGGTCAATTTCTTCCAATTGTTCCCGTGCGCGTTTCTCATCATCATACATATTTCCTAAAGATTTTAGAGCTACATCAAAAGATGCCTCTACTTGTTTTAAGCGAATGGTGATTTCTTCAATTTCTTTGGTCGCCTGTGAATAAGGAATTGCTTTTGTTTTCACTTGATTCAGTAGTTTCTTATAATCATCTCGAATCACAGTCAAAGTTTTATTGACTTCATCAATAATCTTGACATCTTCTTGATTTAAATCATACATCTTTTTAATATCATCCAATTGCAAATAAATATCTGAAACCAGTTTCCCAATTTTTTTAAGTTTATTGGAAAAATCTTGCAAAGACTCCTCATAAACTTTTCTTGAAAGCCGTTCTTTTTCAAAATCCACAAAAAGAGAATCTAAGTAATCTAAGATTGTTTTTAATTCAAACATACAATCTTCTAAATTTAAAACTTTAATACGATCGAAGATAGTATTTACATTTTTACTGGCTTCTTCTAAATTATAAGATAAGTTTAAATACTCCAGCGGATAACCTTTTTCTTCTAACTCTTTGGAAGTTTTTTCTACTTCCTTGATTCTTTTTGGAATGAGTTGCTTACACATTAAAATTAAATCAGGGACTTCTTCAACTACAATTCCCATGTGTTCAATCATTGTATCCAATGCTTTGACGATATGTACCACTTCAGTATATTCATTCAAATCCATACTTTGTTCAAAATCAAGAAAACGTTTTTCAATATTTTCAAGTTGTAGTGTAATGGCTTCTTGCAGTTCTTCATAAAGCGTCTGGTGAGAAAGATATTCATTATTTAATCTTCGATATTTTGTTTTTAACTTGGTAATAATACTTCGGTACTTTTCTTCAGAAAGAGTGATTTCTTTGACTTGTTCTAAAAGATGATCTGCCGCTTCACGAATTTTATAAATTTCTAAAGTAATTTTTGCAATTTTATACTTACATAATTTATATTCTTTTTTTTCAATCAACGTATCCAGTTCAATTAACATATCATCAATAACAGGTAAGTCTTCTTCTTTGATGATAGAAAACTTTTCCTGCCATCTTTTGTAGCGTTCTTCCATTTTTTCATTTTTAATAATGGGTTCTAGTTTGGAAAGCTCTAAGAGAATAGGCGTACTTCCAATGATGTTTTTTTCTCGTTCTAATGCATCACGAACAGTTTCAAAATGACGTCTTTTTTGTTTTTTTAAAAGGAAGAATACTGCAATGAGAATTCCTAAAACAATCACAATAGCCGTACCAATAATTAACATTTTCCCTTGCATACCCTTCACCTCTATTATCTTTATCATAACAGATTCTTATCATTTTTTAAAGATTTTTCCTCTGTATTTTTAAAAGTAGTTGACTTTTTAGAAAAAAAGGATACTCTAATGATTATGAAAAAAGAAAAAACCTGTTATTTTGAAATTTTAGAGCATCTTTATGCGTACACTTTTACAAATCGATGTGCGAAGGAAGATTTAAGAAAAAATCTTTCCATAGAATATAAGCAAATTCTAGAAGACTCTCTTAGCAAATTGTTTGAAAGCAAAAAAGGGATGCCCTTTGAACAAACCGTTCAAAATTTATTGCAAGCAGCTGGAAATATCTTTCTTTTACAACCTTTTATAGATGGAAATACAAGAACTGCGGCTGCCTTAATTTCTTTCTTTTTGTATGAAAAACAATACTTAACGCATCTCATCAATTCAATAGAATGGGAGGGATATATTCCTATTTTTTATCAAGTAAATGAAGAAGTGACGCCTTATTTTGTGGAAAATTTTAAAGAAAAAGTGAAATGCATTCAAAAAGATGGTGAAACGCCCTTCAAAAAGATGACACCTTGACAAAGCAAAACACCTACGATAAAATATAGCTATTCATTCACGAAGGGGGAATTCTCATGTCAAAATTTGGACCAAGACTAGCAATCTATGCAACCACTTTTTTCTTTAGTGCCAGTACTGCTGTACTGCTTGCTGCAATGTGTGGAGCATCTTATGAAGCAGCAAATCCCATTGAACAAGATCGTAAAGAAAATACTTCAAAAGAACAAGACTCTACCGAAGTTTTAGAAAAAGCAAATGTACAAAGTAAGACCTTTGATGCTGAAAAACATCTTTTTTCAAAGCGCCTCTTTCTTGATGCATACCAAGATGATTGGTCACCAGATGGATATAAAGTGTATGCGATTCACTATGTAAATGAAGGTTCTAATACAATCAGTTACGATGTATGGTATCAAAATGAGGTACCTGTTGTAGTCGATGGAGTTTGGAATGAAGATACAAAAAGTTATGATTATAGTACTTTTGGAAAACCTCTTGAAAATACGGATGAAAAACAGCTGCAAAAAGTAAAGTAGGCGCTTGACAAACGGCTTCTTTTTCTTTATAATCTAACTTGCATATTCAAAGAAACAGCATGCTTTTGAAGGATTTAATGTGTTTTCTTTTTTAAGTAACCTTGCTGTTAGGCGAAAAGAAGACTCCCTAAATCCATGAGAAAAGCAACTAGTTCTATGGAGCATGTAATCTATAGAAAGGAGAATACTATGTCAAGATATACAGGACCTGAATACAAAAGAAGTCGTCGCGTTGGTTTTTCTACCAGTGAGACAGGACGTGAATTAGCACGCAGACCTTATGGACCTGGACAACATGGAAATGCTCGTAAAGGAAAACTTTCTGATTATGGAGTTCAATTAAAGGAAAAACAAAAGGTACGTTTTATGTATGGTCTTTCTGAACGTCAATTTAGAAAAACATTTGAGGAAGCTGCGAAGTTAAAGGGTATTCATGGTGAAAACTTCTTAAAGTTACTTGAATCTCGTCTTGATAACCTTGTGTATCGTTTAGGATTTGCAACAACAAGAAGAGGGGCAAGACAACTTGTAAACCATGGACATATTACGGTAGACGGAAAGAAAGTAGATATCCCATCTTTCCGTGTAAAACCAGGGTCAGTCATTGCTTTAAAAGAAAATTCAAAAGATCATAAAGCAGTTAAAGAAGCCCTTGAAAAAGTAACAAGTCGTGTTGAGTTTGTAACATTTGATGAAGGAAAACTTTCTGGTACTTATGTAAGATATCCAGAAAGATCCGAATTAAATGCAGATATCAATGAAGCTTTAATTGTTGAATTCTACAACAAGTAAAAAAGCATCTCTACAGAATGGAGATGCTTTTTTGTTTCACATTTATTCTCTTTTAAAATACTTGTTTTTCTTTCTTTCCCGTTTGCTTCATTTCGATTAAGAAAGATTGCATATCCCTTTGGTTAGCTCCAAAAAGCTTTGCATTGCTTTGTCCTACCACAAGCATATTCCCTTTTTGTTTTATGATATTACTGAAATAAATAGCTGCATTTTTTTCTTTGTACTCTTTTTTATCCAAGACTTTCCCGTTTTCATCAAGATGATAATAGATTCCAGAATAATCAAACGAGCGAACTGCTTTGGTTGTTTTTTCTTGGTTCAGTATAGCACTGTGCCCTACTGCATAAATTTCATTATTTTGAACGAAAAGTGAATTAAAACGACTCATTTCATGATTGGTATATTGCTTTTCAAAAATTATCTTTCCTTCTTGATTGTATCGAACCAGCAAGGCCCTCGTTTTATAATCATCTTTATCTTCACTGATTTTTTTACTAGACCCCACAACAAAGTCGTCTCCTATTTTAGCAAGAGATGAAAAACCAACACTATCTGTATTGTCATAATTCTTAACAAATTCCATAGTGCCATCAGAAAGTCGATATTTCATAAAAATTCCCGTTCTTGTCGCATCTTTTCCAACAAGATAAATACGATCCTGTTTCTCATCTACATAAAGATCATTAAAAATCCCTGATTTACTTCCTCCATAGTTTGTTCTCCATACTTCCTTGCCATCTTGATCAAAGCGAATCATTTGTCCTCCACCGTGTTCATCAAAACCAAGTGTCATATTTTCAAAAATACTTTGTCCAATTACAAGAAAGCCATCCTTTAATGGAGCAACTTTCGTAAACGTTGTGGCATCCAGAATTGAAATTTCTTTTTCATAAAGGACTTCTCCGTCTTCACTATATTTTACAATTAATCCAGGCCCTGTTTTCTCTTTTTGATTTTGTTTGGTTTTTTCGTAATGCCCTACAGCAATAAAGCCACCCTCCACTTCACAAATGTCATTATAAATACCATTATATCCTTTTGTATAAGCTTTCTCAAAAAGCAGTTTTCCTGTCGTACTATATTTAGCAAACTTCGCTTTTTGTTCCCCTTTCGTATAAGGAAGTGTTCTGTTTTTAAAATCACTAGAGCCGACCACATAAATTGCATCTTTGGTTTTTAACAGTTGGGATGCTGTATCTGTAGAAAGTTCGTTTTTCTTTCTTTCATTGGATAGGAAAAGAAGATAACCTCCTTCTACCACTAAGATAAGAATACACAGAATCGCTACCCATTTTAATACTTTTTTCGTTTTCTTTGCTTTGTTTTGTTTCATCGCCGAACTACCTCCTTAGATGAAATCAGTTTTACAATAAAATACTTCTTCTTGCCACGGCGGACAACAAAATAAACCCTCTCAATTGCATCTTCTTTTCCAAGAATACGAACTTCTTCTTGCCACTTTTCTCCATTGATCGAAATACTTCCAGCCTGAATCAATTCTCTTGCTTCCCGTTTACTACTACAAATGGTAGTTTGTACAAGAAAATCGACCAAAGAAAGTTCTTCTGTTATTTCGAAAGTAGGAACCCCTTTGAACACAGTTTCTACCTCTTCTTTGGTAAACGATGCAATTTCACCTCGAAACAACTTTTCACTGATTTGCTTAGCCTCTTGGTAAGCTGTTTCTCCATGTATGAATGTAATAACCTCTTTCGCAAGTGCTTGGTGAGCCTTTCGTTTTTCTGGTTCTCTTTGGGTACTTTCTTCTAACGATTCAATTTCCTCTTTGGAAAGGAAGGTTAAAAACTTCAAATAATCAATCACTTTGCTATCTTCAGCATTAATTAAAAATTGATAAAGCTCATAAGGACTTGTCTTCTTTCTATCTAACCAGATGGCACCCCCTTCACTCTTTCCAAACTTGGTCCCATCACTTTTTGTTAACAAAGGCATCGTAAAGCCATAGGCCTCTTTCCCCGTTTTCTTACGAATGAGGTCGATTCCAGCGGTAATATTTCCCCACTGATCTTGGCCTGCGACTTGTAAGGTACAACCTTCTTCTTCGTAGAGATGTAAGAAATCCAAAGCTTGCAGAAGCATATAAGAAAATTCGGTATACGTAATCCCACTTTCTAATCGTCTTCTTACAATATCTTTATCTAACATATAATTAATATTGAAATATTTTCCATAGTCTCTTAAAAAATCCGTCACACAAATTTTAGAAATCCAATCCTCGTTATTGACAACGCGAAATCCAAATAATCGCTCTGCTTGTTCCTTCAAACAAGAAAAGTTATGTGCCACTTCCTCTTTCGTAATCATAGGACGTTCAGCAGTAGGTTTTGGATCTCCAATTAACCCGGTTGCCCCTCCTATTAAAAGAATGGGATTGTGTCCAGCATCTTTCAAACGTTTGGAAATCAAAAACGAAGAAAAATGCCCAAGATGTAAACTATCCCCGGTTGGATCTGTTCCAATATAAAAGGTGAGCCCTCCTTGATTAATCTTTTTTTCGATTTCAGGACTGGATACATCTTTAATGAGACCTCTCCATTTTAATTCTTCAAATACTGTCATACTACATACCTCTCATTCTATCTTTAAATTCCCATTTTCCATAATGACAACTTCACTTCCATTTTTTGTTTTGGCAGTAATTTTTAAGTCACTGGTACCAATCATAAAGTCTACATGCGTACAAGAATCATTAATTCCCTTTTGTTTTCTTTCTATCTTGCTCATTTTTCTTCCTTCTTGGATACATTCTTCAAAGCCTCTTCCAACTGCAAAATGACAGGCTGCGTTTTCATCAAACAAAGTATCTTGAAATAAAACCTTAGACTGCGAAATCTTGGAAGCATCATCCACCAAAGCACACTCTCCTAAATAATGAGCGCCCTCATCCATCTCAAGAATCGAAGTAAGCATCTCTTCTCCTGTTTTGGCATGCCACCGAACAGCTCTTCCTTTTTCAAATTGAATCCAAAATTGGTCAATGAAAACGTTGTTAAATAAAAGAGGCTTACTACTATAAACAATACCTTCTGTCTTACGATAATCAGGAGAAGTAAAGACTTCTTCACTTGGTAGATTGACTATGTATTCTCCTTCCCCCGCACTTTCAAACAAATACCCTTCTGGAAGAAAGACCGTAATATCTGTTCCCAAACTATTTTCATAGTGCAGGCTTTCTATTTCCATCTGATTGAGTATACCTGCCTGTCTTTTTTTCTTTTCTAACTTTTCTGTCCATATTGCAATAGGGTCCTTTCCCTCTTTGATTTCACAGATTTGAAAAATCAAATCCCATAACTTGGAAAGCGCATCTTCTTCCTCTTTAAATAATTCTTTCGCCCAACGTTCATTGGCAACTCCAAAGATACACCAAGCAAGGCGCGATTGCAAATCACGATAGAGAGAGATACTTTCTGAAACTTTTTTGTTGACTTCACCTAGCTTTTGCAAATCAACACCATCCATACTATGAGGTAAGAAGGAACTACAAAGAGCAAAAGCAGCATCCTTTTTGGCATATGCATTCATCATGGTTCGGTCAAAGGCTTTATCCTTGACACATTCTTCTACGGATTTTGTAAGTAACAATTCTCTTGCACGCTTTGTATCTCTATTTTCAACAAAAATATCGGTAACCCCTATCTTCTTTGCTTCTTCTATCAAAAGATTTCCAAAAGCTTCTATCTCAGGTCGAATTGCAATATAAAGAGGCTTTTCCTTCGTTAACTTTAAACAACCTTCTAAAATAAATTTTGCATACTTTCTTTTTAAATCTTCCACGGTTTCTCCTTTCAAATAAAAACGGAAAAGCCTTCCTGTTAAGGACGAAACTTCTCCGTGGTACCACCTTATTTTAGCAATTCCTTGCCCTTTACTTGTTAACGCCAAGAAAACGTTTTCTTATCCAAGCTTTGTAATTTCGAGTGCCCATTCTCTTAAGTTTACACCACCACTTAAGTCTCTTGTTTTAAAATAAACACCTTTTGGAAGCTTTTCATTTAAGAAATCTTTCTCTATTATTACAAAGGAATTTCGTTTTGTCAAATGAGATTGCTATTTCTTTTGTTTGGCATCCTTTTCTTGTTGTTCCAACTTATTCAACACTTCACTGACAACATCGATTGCTTTACTACGCATCTCATCTGCGGCCTTTTCCAAAACAGGGGTTCCTTTTTCAACAGCAAGGTTTACAACTTCCTGGCATTTTTTCTTAATGTCTTCCCCTTTCTTCTTTGCCATCTTAAGCACTTTTTCTTTATCTAAGTCACTTAAGTCATTCTTAATTTCTTCAATTTTTTCTTCGACTGTTTCTTTGACATCTGCTAAATCAATTTCTTTTGCTTTTGAAACAACCTCATCAATTTTCTGTTTTAATTCACGTCTTGTCTCAGACCCTTTCTTAGGTGCAAAAAGTACACCAAGTCCTGCACCTATGGCAGCACCCGCTACAAATTTACCCATTCCTTTCTTCTTCGCCATCTAAATCACTTTCCTTTCTTTTTCTTTTAAATATTTTACAAATGGCATTTGAAATCGTCGTGATTACAATATCACTCGCACTAGAAATTTTATCTGTAATTAAATCGATGATTGAAAAAACTCCATTCAATGAAGTCAATTTCTTTTCGACATCATTTGCAATCCGGTTGACACGGTCTAAAGTTTCAATCGCCTTGATTCCCAACACAATTAAAACAATAACCAATATAATAACAACGAGATAAAGCATAACAGGTAAGAATGTTTGTAAAAACTCCATCCTATTCACCATCCTTTTCTTCGTACATAGAATCAATTAAATCAAATAAGTTTTCTTCCACTTCTTCTTGTGACGATGTATCTTCTTGCTTTGCTCTAATCTTTTTCGGTGCTTTTTTTTCTTTGCTTGCATCTTTGTAATCTATATTATATTCTAAACCTAAATCTTCAAAATATTCCTCTGCATCTCCCACTGTCACTTTTGGAACCGTCGGCGTTTGATCCTCACGAATATCTAGAAGAACTTGATCTTCTTCACTTTCTCTTGACTCAGGCTGCATCTCTTGTTCCAATTCTTCTTCAAACACTTGATCTTCCACGTCTGTATCTCCATAGGCTTTTGCTCTTACTGCATCAAAGTCCATGCGATTATTGGTTGTATAACTGCTGAGACGAACTTCTCTTTTACTGATGACGTCTTCTTTTTTATAGTTTTTGTCAAGAATGCCATAAATTGGAGAAATGATTGGAGAAGGCGTAAATTCTTTTTTGTCTTTTCTTTTTTCATATCCATACTCATGCATTTGAATTTCAGGGTCTTTTTTCTTACCTCCTGTATAAAGCGGAGGACTCTCTTCTTTTTCTTCGTATTTTGGTTCTTCTTGATGAGCCTTTTCCTCATAATGCTTTTCTTCAGTAGGTTGTGGCGTTTCGTTCACTGGTTCTGTTAAATCAATGAAATCTTCTTCTTCCATGACAGGAAAAACAAATGCTTTTTTCTCTTGCTTTTCTTCGCTTGACGGAACTTCTTCCTCTTTGGGAAGAACCATCTTTTTAGCAATGGGTTTTTCTTTTTGCTTTTCTTTTCGAACTGGTTTTTCTTCGACTTCTACATACTCTTCTTCAAAAAGGGCATTTTTTAACTTATCTAATAGTTTCATCTTTTCCACCTCTTTATTTGGTTTCATCTTCTAATTCTATCTTATCTTCTTCTGGAAGCTCATGTTCTTTGTCGATGAATTTATCTACTTGTAAGTATGTATCATAATTTGAACTTGCCTGTCCCTTTGGTTTTAAAATACTAAAGGTTTCTTCTTTATAATGTAAGATGTTTTCACCAACTAAGGTTTCTAACACCTTATCATTATACTGTACTGAATTTAAGATTGAACTCGCTAAAACAACTGCATCTTGTAGGTCTTTTTCTCTCACATAAGCTTCTATTTTGGCATATTGAAACATTTCTTCAAGAAAATAAATTCCAGCATCATTGACTTTTGTAATTTCCAAATATCCCTTTTTTCCTCGATAGGACAATGGTTGTGATGCATAAACATCGCTTCCTGTTCTTTCTTGGTAGTTTACCTTTTCTTTGTGATAGTAACTAATTACATCTACGTAGAGGTAGTAATAATTTCCATTGCCATCTTTTAGGGTCATGTTGTAATCATTTTTATTAAGAAGTGTCATCCCTTTTGGTAGATAAAACTTATAACCTTCAAAGACTTGGTTAGAAAGCTTTGTTTCCTTTTCAAAAAGGGTAGGAATGATTGTCCCAAGACTTTCTTGATTTATGATTTCACACCCAGATGCTAGAAGGAGAATGCATAACAATAAGATGATTTTCTTTCTCATAATTCACCTACTCTTTTATTATTATAACAAACTTTTCCCTCTGTGCCTATTTTTTTTCGCAACTTCGACAAAAAAAGAACTTTTTCGTGTCAAAAAACAGCATAGAATTAAAAAAAGAAAGAAGGCGTCTCACAAAAGCATTTCAAGCCATGTAAAAACGGTTCCTTGACATTTTTTTCAAACTTTCTATAATAGCTTTACAACAAAGAGGTGAAAAGACATGGTTACTCTAGGAAATGAAGAAAAAGAAGTCATTGAAGTTTTTCTAAGATGCACACTTCCTGAAATCAAACAAGAAGAGGAAACTCCCGCTTTTAACATTGTCTTTCAAGAAAAAGCAATCGCTTTATTTAACCAGGTTAAACAAAATCCTTATCATCATAAAGGTTATCGTGAAATCGGATTGTGTGAGAAAGACATAGAACACGCATCTATAAAAGAAAACCAAGACAGCAATCTTTCAACGCTTTTTGTGAAAGACGAAGCAATCTTTTTTCATCTTCTTGCAGAAATCTGCAGGAAACAAGAACGTCTTTATAATTGTTATGGAGAACAAAAAGATCACAGGACACTGCTTACCCAAATTTTACGGAGAATCTGGCTTCGAATGGGAATTTGTGATTTGAATCAAGTAGAAACTTTCTTAACGAAACAGCTATCTTTTTTAGAAAATGAACTGCTAGATAACTATCGTTTTCCCTCTTTTTTTACAAACTTTGATGCGTATGATGTAACCGTTCAAAGTTTTGCCAATCGAACTTGGGATGAGAGCAGTCGAAGTCTTCAGTTTATAATGACTGACAAACAAGGAAAAAGGCATACGCTCCCTCAAATCTATTGTGATTTTGATAAAGACAACACATGTTATCTTTCTGCCATACAAATGCCTCGTTTCAAAGAAGAAATCAAAGGGATCAACAGAAAATTAAGAAAATTCAATCACTTGGTAGCAAATCCAAATGTTCCTCCTTCTTTTGTCTATACGATGTTACTTTTTGTAGATTTTTTGGAACAAAACCATGTTACAAAAATAAAAGTCCCCACACTACAAGTATTCTCTTATAGATATCATGAATTATTGAGTGAGCAAGAAAAAGAAAGATTTTCTAAACAGTTTTCTTCCGAATTCTTTGAACGACTATCCCATCTTCCTGCTAAAAGTACACAAAGAGAATCACTATGCAATACCTATCAAAGAAATCTTACTTGGTATCAACATATTGTAGACCAACAAGATGCCATTAGCAAACGAAAAACAGAAAATTTACTGCATCTCATGTATCGTATAGAAGAAAATCATTTAGAAAACTTCGAGATTATAAATGATATAGATAACCAAAGTGGCTACCTTGAAATCGAATTAAAAAACAAAACCAAGACTTACAAAAAGATGTAGAATCCGTAGTTAGCCTCCTCTTTTCTTTTTGGAAGTCGCTGTTACATAACAGATTGGAATACCTTTTTCAGTAAACTTTTTTTCATATTCGCTCATGACTTTGGGAAGGTCCATAAGTTTATGGTAGTCAAGAGAAAGATTTGAAAACGAATAGCCATGCTGAGAAAGTATTTCAAGTGAATAAAGAAACAAAGCTACATTGTCGGTCTTCATCTCAATCACAGCATCGCCTTTAAAGATTTGATCATACTGTTCTAAAAAGAAAGGACTTGTAAGCCGGTGTTTCGCTTGTCTTGCTTTGGGCCATGGATCTGAAAAATTCAAATAGATTTTATCCACTTCCTTTTGAAAGTAGGATGCAATTTCTCTTGCATCCAGTTTGTATATTTTTAGGTTGGAAAGCGCATCAGGAATCTTCGGAAGTGCCCGTGCTAGGACTTTGTCAAATTTTTCAATTCCAATAAAATTAATTTCTGGATGAAGTTGTGCCATTTGAATAATAAAGTCGCCTTTTCCCATCCCAATTTCTATATGAAGGGGTTGTTTCTTTGGAAAAAGTGTCTCTACTTTGCCACAATATTTTTTGGCATCTTCTACATAATGCGTTGCTTGTGTAAAGATTTCATCCATATTTTTTACATTTCTAAGTCGCATCATTTCACCTCTTTTTTCTTAGAATAACACATTTCCTAAAAATAGGCATATACTAAATTGAAAGGACGGAAAATACTATGTATCCAAACCCAAATATGAATATGCCCTATCCAGGACAAATGCCTCCACAAAATTTCCCCCAAGGTGGCATGTATCCGCAAGGTGGAGGAAATTATTACGGACAAGAAAAAATGGAACAATTAGAGCGGAAAGTCGCACGCTTAGAAAGACAAATGGAACGCTTAGAGATGCGTGTTCGAAAATTAGAAGGGGGTTACCCTGTACCACTTTCTACAGGAAGAGAAGGGCAAACAGAAAGCAATCACTATATGATGTAGCTTCTCTTTTTTTATTTCCAAAAAATTGACAAGTTAGAAATTTTAAAAATATCACGCCAAAAAAGAAAGAATATTTACGAAAAGGAGGAAAATAGCCTTCTTTTTTCATAAAATGATCGAACAAATTTTGCATTTTCCTACTTTGCATTTCTATCTTCCTTTGTGTTAAAACAAATCTCACAAAGGAGGTCAGATATGACAAATAAATTTTATACTGCAAAATACGATCGTGTATTCAAAACC